>JAUCQD010000177.1 GCA_030372945.1 Methanothrix sp.
GCAAGCATGCCGGCCAGGAGAGCTTCGATGACAGCCGCACAAGCACATTCACGATAACAGCTCCCAACCAGAAGCCTTCGATCGCAAACCTTGTCTCAGACAAGTCCAGTCCCCAGGAAGAGGGATCAGTCATAACCTGGACTGCTCAGGCCTCTGACCCTGAGGGCGATCCTATCGCCTACAGGTTCATCTTGAACGGCCAGCCAGTTACCGACTGGCAGCCTCAGAACCAGTTTGTCTGGACGAGCACTGATTCTGAAGTCGGCGAAAACCAGCTTGAGGTCAGGATCCTAGACGGCAAGCATGCCGGCCAGGAGAGCTTCGATGACAGCCGCACAGAGTCGTTCACAATAACAGCACCTGTGCCGCAGGTAGCGCCTGCCAAGCTGAACGAATCGCCTAGCCTGAGCGATCTCGTGGCAGACAAGGCCAGCCCCCAGAATGTAGGAACTGTAGTGACCTGGACCGCAACCGCCTCCGATCCGGAAAATGATCCTATCGCCTACAGGTTCCTCTTGAATGGCACTCCTGTCACTGACTGGCAGACACAAAATCAATGGTCATGGACTGCCAATGAGGTTGGAGCCAGCCAGATTCAAGTGCAGGTGAAGGATGACAAGCACGACCTCCCTGAGGGTGCGGGCGGCAACATGAGCGCAGAGTTCATAATAACAGCGCCGGAGGCAAAGGCAGCCGAAGAGAATGTAACGGCGCCAGTGGTCGTGCAGCCTGACAATGTGACTTTGCCAAGCCCCGAGAACGTAACAGCGCCTGTGGCCGAGAATGTCACTCAGCCCCTGCTGCCTGCAAATGTAACAGAACCTGCGGCACCAGTGGCTCAGAACCAAACTCCAGTCCTCAATGCACTGGTGCCTGACAAGACGAGTCCTCAAACGCCCGGCACTACAATTATCTGGACCGCCAATGCCACAGATGCTGATTTGGACGCGATACTCTTCAGGTTCTTCCACAAAGGCCCTGCAACTGGCGGGTCATGGGAGCCTAAGACTGATTGGAGCGAGACAAGCACCTGGACCTGGAGCACCTCTTCTGCAGATGCAGGTGAAAACCAGGTCCGCGTCTGGGTGAGGGACAGCAAGCATGCTGCCGAGGATAGCTTCGATGCTGAGCAGTCTGCTTACTTCTCTTTGATCGAGCCTGTCCACAACATCTCCGGATCTGCGTTCAACGACAAGAACGGCAATGGTCAATTGGATGGAGGCGAGGCCCTTGCCGGTTGGACGATCAAACTGGTCAAGCCTGACAACAGCGAGGTTAGCACCATAACCAAGGACGATGGCTCGTACAGGTTCGAGCAGCTATCTCCTGGAAGCTATACCGTAAGCGAAGCACTTCCATCAGGCTGGAAAGCTATCAATCCAGAAAGCGGATCTTACACAGTGGATCTGAAGGATGCTGACGTCACAGCTAAGGACTTTGCCAATAGGCTGACATCCTATAGCATCTCTGGCATGAAGTTCAACGACCTCAACGGAAACGGTGCAAACGACGGCGAGCCAGGCATGCAGGGATGGACAGTCCAGCTCTCCAAAGACGGAGGCATCGTCAGCACCACCACGACCGGCCAGGACGGCTCTTACAAGTTCGAGAGCCTCGAGCCTGGAAGCTATACTGTAGCAGAGGTAGAGCAATCCGGCTGGACCAGAACAGCTCCGAAAGAAGGCTCCTATCTAGTGGAGCTGAAGGACTCAGATGTGACCGGCAAGGACTTCGGAAACCATGGGTCCTGGTCGATCTTGGGAACTGTCTTCAAAGATGTAAACGGAAACGGGGCAAGGGATACAGATGAAATTGGCCTTGCCGGCTGGAACGTCCAGCTTGCCAAAGAGGGCAGCGTCGTCAACGCCACAGTGACCGCTCAAGATGGCTCTTACAAGTTTGAGAATCTCGCGCCTGGAACATACACTGTGAGCGAGGTCGCTCAGGAAGGATGGGCCCAGACAGTTCCTCAAGGGGCCTACACAGTGGACCTGAAGGATGAGGACGTAACCGGCAAGGATTTCGGCAATAGAGGCAATTTCACAATATCCAGCAAGAAGTTCTATGATCTAAACGGCAATGGGGTGCAGGATGAGGATGAGCCTGCGCTTCCAGGACAGGAAGTAAAGCTGGTGAAGGACGGGAAAGAGATAGCTAAAACTACGACAGACAGCGATGGCTCATTCACATTCAGCAATCTAGAGCCGGGAACCTATGAGGTCGATGATCCAATCGTCGTTACAGTTAGTGTGAAATCAGTTATCGTCGGACCAATTCCAGTAATAGGATCCTATGCGATCTCAGGCACAAAATACAAGGACTTCAACGGAAATGGAGCCTTGGACTCAGTCGATAAGGGTGAGCCGAACTGGGAGATTGTGCTAACTGGGCCCGACTGGCTGAACCCAGTGCCTTCGAGAACGATATACACGGACTCCAATGGATTCTATAAGTTCACTGGACTGCTCCATGGCAAGTACACTGTAAAGGAGGTTGCAAGACCTGGCTGGACACTGACATCTCCAGCAAGTGGATCGTACTCGGTGACCTTTGCGCTAGGGGAGCCTTCCAGGGAGGCTAAGAAGAACGACTTCTACAACCAGCCATCCGAAAGATCCATCTCCGGCGTCAAATACAACGATCTGAACGGCAATGGCAAGAGAGATCCCGGAGAGCCTGGGCTGAAGGACTGGACCATCAATCTGGAACAGCCTGCAGGAACTGTGGTCAAGACAGCGACCACTGGTGCAGATGGATCTTATATTTTCGAGGATCTGGCCTTTGGCGACTGGGTTGTAAGCGAAGATCTCCAGAGTGGCTGGTCGATCAAGGAGCCTGCATCAGGCAGCTACACTGTAACTCTGAGCGCCACAAATCCAGTGGCCACGGGCAAGAATTTCGGCAACTTCAATAACAATCTGCCGCCCAAGGACCCAACGCTTGTCCCAGACAAGGGCAGCCCACAGAAGGTCGGAACTCCCATAGTCTGGACCGCAGGCGCCACCGATCCTGATGGAGACGCTCTGCAGTTCAGGTTCTTTGTGAAGGGTCCTTCCACTGGTGAGCACATGCAGCCTCAAACGGACTGGACTGCTTCTGGCACCTGGACATGGAGCACAGGCGTCTTTGCTCCAGGGAACTATCAAGTGGAGGTCTGGATAAGAGACGGCAAGCACGCAGGGCCTGAAAGCTTCGACGTCAAGAAGACAGTATCCTTTGCACTGACCAGCGCCAATCATAAACCAGTGGTGAACGTGCTCTTCGCAGACCGACCGGCCCCCCAGTTTGCCGGAAGCTGGATTAAGTGGACTGCTCTGGCCTCAGACCCCGAGGGCGATCCACTGCAGTACAAGTTCTATTTGCGCGGGCCGTCCACAGGCGGGTTCTGGGTAGACCAGACTGGCTGGGGCAAGAACAACAGATGGATCTGGAGGACCAATCCTCTGGATGTCGGCTACAGCGAGGTACTGGTGGCAGTCAGGGATGGCAAGCATGCAGGACCCGCAGGTTCGGACGACTATGATATCGCCAGCTACTTCATCGTAAATCCGAATCAGCCGCCGGTTATCACAAGCATTGGTACCAGCGCCCCAAGCCCGCAGCCTGTGGGAGCTACAATCCAGTGGAGGGCCACGGCTGCCGACATGGAGGGCAATCCCGTGTTCTACAGGTACTGGCTGAAGGGACCGTCCACAGGAGGGCTCTGGAGACTTGTGCGCGACTGGTCCACAGATCCGACCTGGACCTGGCCGACGTCCTTAGCAGATGCGGGCACAAGCGAGGTTCAGGTGCAGGTAAGGGACGGCCTGCATGCAAGCCCCGCTGGATGGGATGACGATGCAGGAGCTCTGTTCACTGTGCTTCTGCCCAATCAGCCACCCAAACTGATCTCACTGCTGGCCGACAGGCCTAGCCCGCAGAGCACTGGCACTCTCGTGAGGTGGACTGCAGTCGCATCTGACCCGGATGGCGAGCCGGTTCTCTACAAATTCTGGCTGAAAGGCCCGAGCACTGGCAACGTATGGGTTGTGGCGCAGGACTGGTCCACCAAGAACCAGTGGATATGGGCCAATGCTCCTTCTGATGCCGGAGCCTATAGCGTCTACGTCTACGCCAGAGATGGAAAGCACGCCCCTGCAACTGGGTACGACAGCGCCCTGGGAGCGCAGTATCTGCTACTGAGCACCAACCAGCCGCCGAAGATCACGGCCTTCACGCCCGACAGGGCCAGCCCGCAGAGCGCCGGAACTGCTGTGAGATGGACTGCTAAGGCCTCCGATGCGAACTTTGACCCGATCCTCTACCGCTTCTGGCTGAAGGGCCCATCAACTGGCAATGCATGGAAGATAGTGCAGGACTGGTCCACCAGCAATCAGTGGGTATGGACGAGCTCTCTTGCAGATGCTGGCAGCTATAGCGTCTACGTCTACGCCAGGGACGGAAAGCACGCTCCTGCAACTGGATACGACAGTGCTGTAGGCCAGACCTACACACTGAGCAGCCCGATGACAACGAAGGCTCTCACCACAGGAAGTGCCGCAGGAGCTATGCCTTCACTTGTCTTTTTAGGCGATGGCTACTTGCTCGCCTACCAGTCACAGGAGCTTGGGCGGGCGAACAATGGAGATGTTGCGTTGCAGAAGCTGGATTTGGCCTGGAACAAGCAGAGAACCGTTTGGGTTGCGAGCAGCAGGGTCAATGAGAGCGCACCATCGCTGATTGCAGCAGGCGGAAACTATTACGTGGCCTACACATCCGAGGTGTACGGAAACAGGGAGATATTCGTCAAAAAATATGACAACAACCTGAGGCTGATCGATACCAAGCAGCTTACGAGCTCGCCTAACAACCAGGATTCACCTTCGCTTATCGCCACAGGCAACAACTTTTACATGGCGTACCAGTCATGGGATACTGGTGCTGACAGCGGTGGAGATATATTCCTCAACAAGTACGACCAGAACTGGAAGCTTGTGGAGACTGTACAGCTGACGGACCAGAAGTCATATCAGGATCATCCATCGCTGGCTTATGCTAACGGCAACTTCTATGTGACTTACGTCTCTAAAGAGAGCGGCAATCTGGATGTATTCCAAAAGAAGCTGGATGAAAATCTGGAGGTAGTTGAGACCAAGAGGATGACGCTGGACAGTTCCGATCAGGATTATCCGTCGCTCAAATGGCTGAACGACCAGTTCCTGCTGCTGTATGCCTCCAAGAAGACAGGCAGCTACGACATAATGCTGGATAGGTATTCGAAGGATGGCAAGCTCATCGACAGCACAGCCGCAGTAGCAGCTCAAGGCGATCAGACCTCGTCCTCGATGGTCTTCTCTTCAGCTGATGGGATGTACTGGGTGGCATATTCCTCAAAGGATGCGGCAGGCCAGAACATCTACGTCAAGCCCTTGAAGCTGACATCTTGAACTTTGGCCGAAGTCCTCAGGGCGCCGCTCGCCAGGGCGACCTCAATGCCGGTCGCTAGTATCAATGGTCGCACACCTACCAGGGCAGTGCCTGTGAAGGTGGCACGATTATGGCTAGAATCCCTTAGCCATCAATCCTTTTTTCTCATCGCTCCTCGACGCATTTGTACTACTGTTAGAATTCAAGGTCATCATTCGAGGTCATAATAGTAGTCTGTCCTAATCCGGGCCTTTTGAGATGCGCAAGCTTTAAATCTACTTATTTTGAATTAACTTAAAATAATTTGACCAAGGACGAAGGAGGCATCAGATGGATTATAAAAAATTCTCTGCGACCAGAACTCGACTGTTTTGTATAGCGGTTTTTGTTATCTTCTTTCTTTGTTGCACTGCAATGGCAGCCGATTCTTCTGGCTATCCGAGAAGCATCTTGGATGATGCTGGAAGAGAGGTTACTATCAAGATGCCCGTTGAGAAGATAGTCGTGCTTGATTCCAACGTGGCCAAGCTGGTGTACCTGCTTGGGGAACAAGACAAGATAATTGCAGTGGGTGATGATGCGATATCTAGAACAGGCTACCTTCCCGGAATAAAGAATAAGCAATCTGTGGGAACTTGGCGTGAGTATGATTATGAGATGATAGGTGAGTTGGCAAGGGATGGAGAAAAGACGGTGCCAAATATCGTTGTATTGTGCTCGGTTAATGGCATGGATCCAGTCAGCGAGATCTCATCAGCCCTGGAT
>JAUCQD010000178.1 GCA_030372945.1 Methanothrix sp.
ACTCTCAAGCTCTGCTATTATCGATATCTTGAACTCCCGGTCGTAGCGCCGCCTGGTCTTCTTCATGCACTCCCCTCCTGGAGTTAGCATTGCTTAACTGGTTGTCCACTCGGAGGGGTTCACTCCATTGCTTTTTGATCCATCTCCCAGATGCCAAAGGCATTGTTCTCAGTATCCAAACAGATTACGAAATACCCCATCCCAGGTACGGACTTCTTTGGAACGATAATTTTGCCGCCAAGCTTCTCAACTTTTGCTGTGTATTCGTCGACCGAAGGCACCCCGATGTATTCAATAATTTGTTGGCTTGGATGCATTCTCTTCATCATTCCTCCACCTGGAGCGCCATAAACGTCGATCATCATGTAATCCATGCCTTGAACGCCTTCGATCTTCCATCCAAAAAGGTTGGAATAAAATGCTCTCGCCCTCTGGAGATCGTCTGCAGGTATCTCAAAATGAACTATGCTGGACATTTTTCTGGTTCCTCCTTGTATTGCGTTTGATTTTTACATCTACTCTCTTTTTGTTGTATACATCTTTCAATGTTTTTTTTGGTTAATCAATCTATGCAATCGCAGGAGACGAGACAGATCCATTAGAGGCAGCAGTTTCGCTGCGTTCTACTGACGTCCTATCCGATGGCAAGTTTTATTGGCTGAGGGCGAGCACAAGTTTATCAGATCATAATGCAGTCGTCTAATTCGGCTTTTGGTGGACGGGGCACGGAACAGATAGACCCCTTCGATGCAAGTGACCCCAACCTCTGGAGGAAGGCAGAATACCTGGGACGCTACCTTTTTGCAGCCGACTTTTTAAGCCGATATCGACCGTGCACCGTTGCCGACATCTCTTGCGGCGTTGGATATGGCACAAAGGAGCTCAGCAGGGCAGCCAGAAATGTCATAGGGGTTGACTGCAGCCAGGAATTGATCGAGATCGCATCAATGCGGTACAAGAATACTGGCGTCAGATTTCAAAAAAAGACCTCGATTGCGAAGATCTGGCCCCGGATTTAGCAGACTACTCAGTGGATGCCGTGGTCAGCTTTGAGACATTGGAGCATCTGGCAGATTCGCATCGAGCTGTATCTCAGTTCGCTCAAGTCTTGCAGCCTGGAGGCTTTTTAATCTGTTCTGTTCCTAACGCGCAATTTGAGTCTGGCGATGATGCGGGCCTTCCCAGGAACAAATCCCATAAACAGTGGTTTTCATTCGGGTCTTTGAGCAGGATCGTGCAAAGCCACGAGATGGCGGTGTTGTACCGTCTGGGGCAGTCCTGGTCCAGAGCACTCTTTCGCAGGGAACAGCAGCTAACACACGCCAAGTGTCTGACAAGAAAGCTCTCAGAAGAGCCGATCATGCACACTCCGGAGATGATCAGGTGGCTGGCGTACGTTGCTGCATATCCCACAGTCGAAGATGTAGACGGGTCCTACTCCATTATCATCGTCGCCCAGAAGAAATGAGGCGATACTCGTCATCATCCTTTTATTGGGAAAGGCTTTATCCAATCCGGACATTTAAGGTGCCGATGACGAGAGCATCGCTTTATCTGGCAGCCAGCATTCTGGTGCTGGGGATTGCTGCAGCCACAATTGCGCCGGCTGCAGCGCAGGGCAACTCGACCAAGGTCCTTCTGGAGACCAGCATGGGCAATATCACATTGCAGCTCTACAGCGATATGCCCATAACAGTTGGCAATTTCGAGAAGCTTGTGAAGGCAGGCTTTTATGATGGCACAATATTTCACAGGGTGATCGATGGCTTCATGATCCAGGGCGGAGACCCAGAAGGAACCGGAATGGGCGGTCCCGGTTACACAATCAAGGATGAGTTCACAGATCACAACAGGAACTATCGTGGAACAATAGCAATGGCCAACGCAGGACCGAACACTGGTGGCAGTCAGTTCTTCATCAACCTTGTGGACAACAACTACCTTGACTCAGCTCACCCGGTCTTTGGCAAGGTGGTTGAGGGCATGGACGTGGTGGACGCAATCGGAAAAGTCAAGACCAACTCCGAGGACAGGCCGCTGCAGGATGTATCAATAGTCCACGCAAAAATCATCTCTTAAATTTTTGGGAGTGACAAAAGCAATGGCACAAGACACTCCGCTGGCAGGCGGAACTAGGGTATCTTTGAAGACCAGCATGGGCGACATCACATTGCAGCTCTACGATGATATGCCTCTCACTGCCGGAAACTTCAGAAAGCTCGTTGAGAAGGGGTTTTACGACGGCACAGTCTTTCACCGCGTCATCGGCGGCTTCATGATCCAAGGTGGAGACCCCACAGGCACAGGCAGGGGTGGACCTGGGTACGCCATCAAGGATGAGTTCACCAGCCACAATAGGAACGATCGCGGCACAATCGCCATGGCCAACGCAGGACCAAACACTGGCGGCAGTCAGTTCTTCATCAATCTTGTGGACAACAACTACCTTGACTCAGCCCATCCAGCTTTCGGCAAGGTGGTTGAGGGCATGGATGTGGTGGACGCAATCGGAAAAGTCAAGACCAACTCCGCGGACAGGCCACTAAAAGAGGTCAAGATACTCAGCGCGAAGGTCATCGCTTAAATTTTATTTTTCGCTATTGACAGATGAAAAAGCTTCAATGGCCGAGATTGCCATCTTGTCCGCCCTCAATAGGCCCGGCATCCTCGTATCCCTGGCGCTGACCAGTGCCAGCAAGCCTCGTCAGCTTTTCTGGATAAAATAACAGTCTGACCACGTTCTGAGCATGTTCGTATGTCCTCCGTTCGGCCAGCCAGGCCAGCATCTTTTCATCAGGCGCTTCATCCTCGTGAACGAAGACCTCGATGATGTGTTTGTTTGTCATGAGCTGGGCAGCTATGAGCCCCAGGGATGCTTCGTGAGCGCACATCTTGTCCTTCTCCGCAGGACCAGGCATTCCCAGAGCCATGACGACGTCACAGTTATCCTCTACCAGAAGCTTCTTTGCAGCCACAGGCAGGTCCTTGATGCCCGGCACAGTGTAGCGAACGATCTCCACAGATGCCTCCTTTTTGATCGCTAAAATGGCTGTCCGGGCCATGTCGCAACGAGCAAAGGTGGTGTCAGCGATGCCGATTCGTTTCATGAAAGGATAGTGAACGAGTGAAGCTTTAGGATTGTCGGTCCTGCCCTATGCACTGCTTACTTTAAGATAGCATCAACCGACATCGTTAATAAGGAGAAACTAAACCCTGATGGTTTATGGCCTGGGGCGGTTTTTTCAATACAATCTCCCTACCTTTACCTTTTAGCCGCCTCAGGCCCATTTCTCCTTCCATCCAAGATCCGGACGAACAGGGTGTCAAAAACTATCCTAACCAAAGCTGATTAAGTTGTCGGATGGAGCTCATTTCACTTGAGTGATCATTAATAAATTTAAGGCTGGATATTAATTAAGCCTCCAGATACTGTAATTGAGAAACGCGGCAAAGCATACCCATAGCAGGTAAGGCATGAGAAGCAGGGCAGCCTCTCTTGAGATCGGCCAAAACTTCAATATGGTCAGTGCAATCAAGACCAAAAGCACGGCAATCGTTGCAAGTCCTCCCATCGGCCAGCGCAGGCCGAAGAATGCCATTGACCAGAGCACATTGACCAGGAGCTGGATGGCAAAGATGCCAACGGCCATTCTCACATCTACCCGCCCCAAGCCTTCGCGATAAACCAAAAAGAGTGACAGTCCCATTAAAGTGAAGAGCACAAGCCAGATGGTAGTGATGATCCAGCCCTGGGGCGTGAACCACGGCTTGTTCAGGGCCAGATACCAGGTATGAACCGAGCTTCTGGTGAAGACCGAGCCCAAGACCCCGGCTAACTGGCAGACAACTATGCAAAATATGAGAGTGGGAAGTTCGCCTGACCTTATGTTCTCCATCTTATCACCTGGATTGCATCCCTGCATCATCCATCTCTTCATCATCGGCACGCCACATTGGATTAACTATGCAAAGGAATTTTAAATCTATTGCACCAGTGTTGCTGATGTGCTGCCAGTGACCAGGAGGAATAAGGATCATCTGTCCAGGTCCTACATGAACTTGCTCGTCATTTACATGCATCTCGCCCTCTCCTTCCAGGATAAAGTATACCTCAGAAGATGTTTTCAGCCTGTGGGGACGAGATCTCTCACTGGGCTTTAGGATTGCGTGGGCAATGCTGTAGGGAAGATTTAGATTTTCCCTGGTTGGGTGAAGAAGCTCGCAGAGATGGGTATTGTCTGCAGCGATAAAATAATTGCATTTTGCCAAATCTTTTATGAACATGATCCTCTCTGTTTGGAAGAATTTTCATTCTATTTGTCATTTACGATGAACACCAACAGCATTCAGATTCTGATGATCAAGTTCCTGCCATTGATAAGAAGAGATGATATAATCCACTCGGTCAATTCAGGTACCTTAGAAATTATCCTCGCGAGGCAAGGGGTGATGGGATATTCATCGCCCTCACACGAGTGTGTCTTATAGCCCTCCAGCTCAAGGATTGCATCATTAAGACTGTCTTCGAAGATCGAGACGAGATTTCCATCTTTATCCAGGATGAGGCCATCGACGATATGCGACTTTATATCCTCGCCATTTGGATCGCAGGTTCGGATGCAGAGGTAGACTGTTCCGTCTACTACTAGGATAAAGAAGTATCTGGCCGGGTGCATAATGAGGTCGTGTTGAAGCTTTTCGTGACTGACCTCAATCCCAATTTTTATCAACCTTCGTCTCCCTCCCGAAAACCCGCTTTGAGACCAACCTCATTATCATGCCCGGAGGTAGATTATAATATTTTATAATGAACATTTTGGACTTAAATGCTTTGCGGTTGGTCATCGGATTTGGGTCGCGAATCAGTTATGGGTTTGAAGTTTGACCTACATGAGACTTAGCGTTATCAGGATGCTGATTTTATCAAGATGATCTTGGGCGAAGGTGTCCGTATGATCGCTCTTCACAAGCGAGTACCAAAACTCTAATCCATTTTTAGATCACGACACGGATTTGGGTAGTCTACCGATAACGAGTTGTTGGGCATGAAAAACGTAGCAAAAGAACTCATCTGCCTAGATGCGTCTATGATGAGCTAATCGAATGCTATCAACTCTTCTTTGCCAGCAATCCAGGCAGGAAGGGTCGGTCAACTCAATAAAGGTAGACTACCCGGATTTGTGGAGTCCTGGAAAATAATTTATTCTCCTTCAAGGAAAGGGCATCCTTCCAGGAGGTCAACAGAGAGAGCCCGGATCCTGTCATGAACTACATCTCCCTTCTCTTCATGGCACAAAGAAAGCAGGTCTGGCCGAAGCAGGAGGAGATCTTGTGGTATCTCATCATAAGGAGGCATCCCTGATCAGGATGCAAAAAAGATTCTGCAGATCCATCACTGGACCGCTGGACCTTGGACTGCTGGGACCGCGGGAGACCTCATCATCGTCCCTGCCACGGCTGTTATGGGGTAGGTGATCTCAAGCTCGTTGTTTGAATCGTCCGCCTCCCGCACTCCCCACTCGTAGTAGCCTGCATCAGGGTCGAGGTTGTAGTCTACCATGGCGCGGATCTTCCACCTGGTCCCAGGCTGAAGTTGAGCGTTCAGCGGGCTTGGACCGAGCATCAGTAGGCCTGAGAATGTCCGCTCCTCGCCTGATCTCATGCCATGGACAAGGATCCCTCCACGCTCCTCCATCGTGGCATATCCAGGGCCTGAGAAGTCAAACCCGTAGGCGTTTCCATCCAAAGCCCTTCCCTCTGCACCCACATTGAAGTCCTCTGATGTGCCTGAGCCTAGGTTTGCAACAGTGATCTCAAGGGGCACTATCACAGCACTCCTGAAGATCACAGGGCTGCCTGTGACCCTCGCCGACTTCACAGTCAGGTCAGGCCTCTGTATCACATAAGCGCCTGCTGCCGTCTCGGGCCTCTTCGTGAGCTCTGCCACAGCGCCAGAGGATACCTTCTCCACGGGCATCTGTGCCATGGCTGCGGTCGAGAGGAGTACAAGAGACATGCATAGGCACAAAACCAGTCCTTTCTTCATACATATCACATCCAGCTGTAAGAGATCTGCGCTGATTCTGTCAGACCCCACCATCAATCTCTGCGCACTCATTTAAATTATTAACTGTTACACTTGATGGGGGTAGTCTCCCTATGTTATGTTGTCGAGGTTGGAAACCACGACATTCATCACAAGTCCTTCGATCGTCCAAACATGATCTGTTAACCCTGCAGCCATCGCAGCAGACCTTGGTTTTCATCGTCGCCAGCCATCATTGACCTCAAGACGCAATGATTTAAACATAGAGGGGACATAAGGCCGAAGATAGAGGAATTCAATTAAATGCGAATAGCAGAGATCTTTGACTCATTGCAGGGCGAGGGCCCGGCGATGGGACGGCCAGCCACATTTGTCAGGCTAGCAGGCTGCAACCTCAGATGCGAAGGATGCGACACCGAGCTTGGGCAATGGCAAGAACTAACTCCGCTAGCAATAAGTGAGAAAGTCATTGGGAATAGGGTTATAATCACAGGCGGAGAGCCAACGCTGCAGATGCCAGAGTTATCTGATTTGATCATGCTCCTTCACAGGTCTGGCAAGGAGATTCACATTGAGACTAACGGCACAAATCTCATCTCCGAAGATGTCTTGAAGATGATCCACTGCGCTGTGGTCAGCCCCAAGCGCGGGTCGGATTTTCATCCGGCTTACTGGTCGGTAAAAGAGAATGTTCACTTCAAGTTCGTGATCGGAAAAGCACCATGGTGCTGGAGATCCCAGCAGCTCGAAGAACATTTATGTGCTCTGCCCAAAGAAAGAGTCTGGATCATGGCTTTTGGAACCGATCCCGATCTGCCCGAAGCCCAAGAGGCTTGGAGCCTTGCGCTTCGACTGGGCGCCAACTACTCAGATCGACTGCATATCCGTCTGAGGAGAAAATGATGAAACACGTCTTCTGCAAATTCGTTGTCAAATCACAGCACAGCGGAGTTGCTATGGCTGCTCAACCAAAAAGGATGCTGCAACCCCAAGAAGAGTGAGCCCGAAGCCTATCGCCAGAACCTGCCAGGATAGCTGCAGCAGCATGAAGGCGTTGACTAGGATGCCCAGGAACGGCAGCAGAGGCATCCTGCCTAAAGATATGGGCACGTGAAAAGGCCTGGCCTTCTCAGGATTTTTGTACCTCAGAACAATCAAAGCAGCATTGATCACAATGAACGTTTGAAAGACGGTGAAGTTGTTGACATTGGCCACGAAAGCGATATCCTCCAAGAGCACAAAGGCCATGCTTAGGACTACGGATAGGATTATGGCCGCCCAGGGTGTGCCGGTCTTGGGATGAACTTGGGAGAGCATCCTCGGAAGTGAAGACGATTCGGCCATGCCATATATGATCCTGGACGAGGCCAGTAGCATCAGCAGCACTGTATTAGTAGTAGCGAAGAGTGCCATCACCGAAATTGCGATGGATGCGCTCTGGCCAAGAGCGGCATAGGCAATCTCTGCAAAAGGCGCAGAGGATTGGCTCAGCTTCTGCCAGCCAAGGACGCTGACTGCGCAGAGCGCCACCATTATGTACAGGACGATGCTCACTGAAATTGCCATTATCAGCGCCCTTGGGATGTTCTTCTCTGGGTCTTTGGCCTCTTCTGAGAGCTTTACCATCTCCTCGAAGCCTATGAAGGCAAAAAATATCAGGGCAGATGCCTGAAATATGCCCGACACACCAAAAGGCATCTCCAGATAATTCACGCTTCCAAGATGCGGAATCCCCAGGATTATCACGAAGATCAAGCCGGAGGCTTCTATTATAGTTAATATCACGGCCACCTGAGCTGATTGCTTTATTCCGGCAAGGGCAATTGCACAAAGAGATATCAGCAGGACTAGGGCCGAGGGAACCAGTGGAGTTCCCATGAGCGACCGAAAATAGCCGGCGAATCCCAGGGCCACTGTGGCAGCTCCGATCACTCCGCTGAAGATGATCATCCAGCCTATGACAAAGCCCAGACGTCGGCTGAAGGCTTGGGCTGTGTACTCATATTCAGCGCTGGCCTTGGGGAACATGGATGACAGCTCTGCATAGCTCATTCCGGTTAACAGTGCGACCAGCGCAGATATGGCGAAGGAGATCCAGACTGCATTTCCAGCAAGTCCTGCAGCCTCTCCAATAAGTGCATAAATGCCAGCCCCAAGGATGATGCCAATGCCAGATAACGTAACCTCAAAAAGCCCGAGAACGCGCTTGAGCTCTGCCTTCTGTCTCACAGATCATCGTTGACGGGATTAATATATAGCATTTTGTAACTCTGCAACTCTTTTGTCAAGAAAAGCTGGGGAGCCTGCCAGACAAAACCAAAATTTGCAAGGAACTGTCGATGGGCTTTGGAAGGAGGCAGGAT
>JAUCQD010000179.1 GCA_030372945.1 Methanothrix sp.
CTCAGAGACCTTCTCATGCGCATTCTCAAGGATCTTCTCGAAGGGTGTACCTGCCTGGATGAGTGCGTCGAGCTTCAACTCCTCAGCCAGGTTGGTCTTCCTGAGGAGATCGAGAATCACATGCTCAAGGGCATGCGCCCTGCCCTTTTCTGACACCTTGCTCTGTTTGTAGGCTGCGATGTTGTCCTCCAGCTCCTTTAGGTCTCCATAGATTCCTGAGCCCGTCATGACAGTCTGCATGTGGTCTACGATCACAGAGTAGCTCCGCCTCTTTGCGACCGTCCCCTCCGGCGGATTGTCTGAGTTGTAGATGTAAAGGTATGGAATCTCGCCCGCGGCAATGTCCGGAAAGCAGCTTCCAGAAAGGCCCACAGACTTTCCTGGCAGAAATTCCATGTTTCCGTGCGTTCCCACGTGGACCATGACATCCGCTCCAAAGACCTCCTCGATCCAGTGGTAGGTAGCTAGATACTGATGTGGCGGTGGCACCTCGGGATCGTGCAGAATGCGACAGACCTGGCCGTCGCATCGAGCGCCTGCACAGCCCCTCTTTGGCTGAACGCAGACTATGACGTTGCCGAACTGAACTCCAGTTATCACCATCTTGCCGTTGTAGACCATTGAGGGAGGAACGCCGTCCCTCTCTTCGCCTGGAGGCATTCCCCATGCACTGCAGACCTTCTTCCTGGCAGCTTCTGGCAGAGAATTGAACCAAGATTCGTAGTCCTTCGTCTCCATCATGGCCAGGGCCCCGCCCTTGCTCACGATCTCCTCCACAGGAGTCCAGCGAAACTCAAAGATCGCCTTTCGATCCATGATCGTGGCAATAAGCTCTTTTCCGCTTGCAGGGCGATTCTCTATCCTGTAGCCGGCCTGCGACATGCTCTCCAGGATGCGGGCAACGCTCTCAAGAGTGTCCAGATGGGCCCCTGAGCCGACTGTGGCCTCAGCCGAAGCGCAAGGGTTGTTGTGCATGATGATGGCGACCTTCCTTTGCGATGGCGGCGTCTCTCTCAGGCGCAGCCATCTCTTGATTCGACGGGCTGCCTTCTGAACTCTATCCTCAATCCCGATGTGCCTCTCAAATTCAGTGCCGCCGATCTCATCGCGAAATGATGCTCCTGCAAGAATTGGTTCGATCAGGCCTTCGAACTCTGGCAGGGCCACTGACCAGCCCACCTCGGAGCTGCTAAGGCCGTGAATGTCCCTAAGCCATTCATCTTCGCTCTTGTGGTAGGCTAAAAGAGGATGAAAGACAGGTACATCCAGCGATTTCAAGGCCTGCGCTGACTTTTCCACGCTTTCGGCGCGAAAGATCGATTGCAGGTTAATGATGGCGTCAACCCTTCCCTTGAAGTATTCCTCTACTACTTCGCCGCTGGATTTGGCTCCAAGATCCTTATCGCCCAGACCAAAGCAGAAAGCAGGCAGCACATCGACATCCTTCTCCATCTCCCGGATGAAGCTGTCTACAATTGCCAGGTCGCCATTGGCCCAATAGGTCCTGAAGAAGAGGATGCCGACCCGGCAAGAATGCCTCCTTCCATACCACTGCAGAAAGTCATCCACAGTGGCGAATGCCCCGTCAGCATCGGGATGGTAGAGCCCTTGCCATAGG
>JAUCQD010000180.1 GCA_030372945.1 Methanothrix sp.
GTCAGAAAGAGAACTTTTATTTCATCATACTAATAAATAAAAGTATCATTCTAAAAAAGTTTATTTTTAATTTATATTTTTTCATCCCATCTAACTATCTTTCTGCAGGGTCGAAATGGCTTTTCACATGCGGTTTTATCGGGAAAATCACCTGATGTAAACAATCGTAATTTATCGAATAATCGTGTTGATTTTAGCTCTGCTGCGATGGATGCTTTGAGGTTTTGCGAAAAACTTAAATCAACTGCAAGATTTGGATTTGTAAAATGCATCTCATCATAGCAGAGAAGCACGATGCTGCCAAGAGAATCGCCCAGATTCTGGCTGGTACAAAACCTCGCTCCCAGCGGGTGGCGGGCGTCGAAGCCTTCCGTATAGATGATAAGGTGGTCCTGGGCCTTAGCGGCCACATCGTTGGGGTTGACTATCCTCCTGGCTACAACAACTGGCAGAAGGTGGACTGCAAAGATCTGATCCGTGCCGAGATCGTGGTTCGTCCTCTTCAGGAGAAGATAATATCTGCCTTGCGAGCTTTGGGAGCACAGGCCGATCGCATCACCATTGCCACGGATTACGACCGAGAAGGAGAGCTCATTGGCGTCGAGGCCCTGAAGATCGCAAGAGAGGCCAATCCCATTCTGAAGGCTGACCGTGTTAGGTACAGCGCCATCGTCAAGGACGAGATCTTAAAGGCCTTCCAGAATTCTGGAAGCGTGGACTTTGATCTGGCAGCTTCTGGCGAGGCCAGGCAGATCATTGACCTTGTATGGGGTGCAGCTCTGACAAGGTACATCTCCCTCACCTCAGGAAAGCTTGGCAAGGAGTTTCTCTCTGTAGGCAGAGTGCAATCTCCTACATTGGCGCTCATCGTGGACAGGGAGCGTGAGATTCAGGCCTTCCAGCCCCAGCCCTACTGGGAGATATATGCGGATCTAGAAAAAGAGCTGCGTGTTCAGCATGCCAAGGGTCGCATCTGGGAAAAGGCGGAAGTAGACAGGATCGTCGCAAATTTGGGCCCAGAGGGCACAGTTTTGTCCATAGAGACAAAGCCCAGAGTGGACAAGCCTCCAGCGCCTTTTGACACCACAAGCTTCATCGCAGCGGCAAGTGGAATTGGCTTTTCTGCCGCCAATGCCATGCGCATTGCGGAATGGCTCTACACCAACGGCTTCATCTCCTATCCCAGAACGGACAACACAGTTTATCCTCCGTCCATAGACCTTCGAGCCCTCACCGCTCTTTTCACCAAAGGCGCCTTTGCGAAAGAAGCCGAGATGCTGCTAAAAGGAAAGATGGTGCCCACCCGCGGAAAAAGGTCGACGACCGACCATCCGCCCATTTATCCGACTGCTCCTGCGGAGAAGAGCGATCTGAAGGAGGATCAATGGCGCGTTTATGAGCTGGTGGTTCGACGCTTCTTCGCGACCCTTGCAGAGCAGTGCGTCTGGGATGCCACAAGCATCAAGGTTAACATCGGCCCCGAGCCCTTCAGGGCCAGCGGAGCGCGGCTGGTAGAGGCTGGTTGGAGATACTACTATCCTTACAGTAAGGCTGAGGAGCGCATCCTTCCGGAGTTGAAAGAAGGCGAACGCTTAAAGGTGCTGGGGCACACAGTCGAGGCCAAGGAGACGCAGCCACCGGCACGCTACAGCCAGGGCAAGCTCATAAAGCTCATGGACGAGCTTGGCCTGGGAACTAAGTCCACCCGGCACGACATCATAAGCAAGCTTTATGCTCGAGCCTATGTGCAGGGCAACCCGATGAGGCCAACCAACACTGCTTACGCCGTCGTGGACACGCTGCAAAAGTATGCTCCAACGATCACCAAGCCAGAGATGACCCAGACCCTGGAAAAGGATATGACGAGGATCTCTGAGCGAAAGATCAAGGAGGATGAGGTGATCGAGGAGTCAAGGGTGATGCTCACCTCAGTCTTCGAAGAGCTGACGCAGAATCAGGAATGCATCGGCCAGTCTTTGAAGGACGGCCTGCGCACCGACAAGATCGTGGGCACATGCGAGAGGTGTGGCTCAGAGCTCATCATCCGTCGCGGTCATCGGGGGTCTCGCTTCATCGGCTGCTCTGGCTATCCCAACTGCCGGTTTACCCTGCCACTTCCTAGGAGCGGGGCTGTTGTAGTTACTGAGAAGATGTGTGAGAAGCACGGCATGAATCACATTCGCATCATCAACAAGGGCAAGAGGCCCTGGGAGCTGGGATGCCCCCACTGCAACTTCCTGGATTGGCAGGCAAAAAAGGCCCAAGGAAAGGCTGAGCCGGAGAAGGAGAGAAATGGCCTTGGATCTTTCCCAGGTATTGGGCCAAAGACGTTGGAAAAGCTAACAAAAGCAGGCGTCAAGACCTACCAGGATCTGCTCAATGCCAAGGCCAATGCTCTGGCTGAGAAGACGGGCCTGTCCGAGAAGAAGATTCAGGCATGGCAGAGTGCTGCCAAAGCATTGAGCTGAATTGCAGTTGCCTGCATGGGCCTGGCCGGATTTGAACCGGCGGCCACTCGGTTATGAGCCGAGCGCTCTAACCGGACTAAGCTACAGGCCCTTGGATAGAATGCGCCGCCAACAGGGCTCGAACCTGTGACATTCTGGTTACTGCTTTGTTGCCAATTAACAGCCAGACACTCTACCAACTGAGTTATGGCGGCTCGACACCCTCCCTGGATGCACAACGATTTAAGCCTTTTGATTAGATGGTGGTATTCATGCGCGTCTTGAAGAAGAATTTGCGCGGAGACGAGGGCGAGATAGCGTTGCTTCCAGAGTCCCTGGACGACCTGTGGCATCTTCAGCACCTGGTAGAGCGCGGCGATCTCGTATTTGCCCTAACCCACAGGAAGATGCCTGCCATTGCCGATAAGGCAAGGCCCGAGAAGATGGAACGAAAAACGGTACGCTTGGGGATCAAAGTGGAGGATGTAGAGTTTCATACCTACTCAAACTGGCTGAGGCTGCATGGTGTGATCAAATCCGGCATGGACCTGGGGTCATACCATACCCTGAACATCGAGGTCGGGACGGACCTTTCCATCGTCAAGCATCACTGGAGACCTGACCTGCTGCAGAGAATTGAGGATGCAGTGGCTGAATCAAATCGACCGCGCGTCGTTTTAGCTTTGATCGAAGAGGGAGAGGCAACCATAGGGATTCTGCGCCAGTTTGGGGTGCAGATGGCGGCGGAGCTGCGGGCTGGAAGCGGCAAAGGCGACGGCCAGGATCACCGCGCAGCGTTCTTCCAGGAGGTGGCCAAAGCCATAGACCAGGCAGCAGGCGAGGGCGCACAGGTCATCCTGGCAGGACCTGGCTTTGCCAAAGAGGATCTCAAGAAGCTGATCGCCTCCAGCTATCCTGATCTAGCGGCGCGCATCACCATGGACGATGCATCATCGGTTGGTCGCTCAGGCTTTCAGGAGGTCTTGCGTCGTGGAGCTGTCAAGACAGTCCTCGAGTCCAGCCGCATTGCCCAGGAGGCGAAGCTCATTGAGGAGCTCTTCCGCGAGATTGCCACTGATGGGCGCGCAGCTTATGGCTTAAAAGAGGTACAGACGGCTGTGAATTATGGCGCTGTGGAGCGCCTACTTGTTCTGGACGAGACGGCGCGCCGCGGGGATATGGATCAGATGATGCGCTCTGTTGGGGATGCTCGCGGAAAGGTCGTGGTCTTCAGCTCCGAGTTTGAGCCCGGGGAGAGGCTGCGCTCTTTGGGCGGGGTGGCAGCTCTTCTCAGGTTCAAGGTCTCCAATAGTCCATAGGTTATTATTCTTCCAGGACAGGCTAAGGGATGAGCTGAAATGACCCTGTGCGATAAATGCAGCAGCAAGGCGATAATATACCAGAGATACTCTGGCATGCACCTGTGCCAGGCTCACTTTGACGAAGACGTGCATCGCAAGATCCGGGAGAGCCTGCGCCGAACTCAGCTCTTTGGCCGCGGCGAGCGCGTAGCAGTGGGGCTGTCCGGTGGAAAAGACAGCGCAACCCTGCTTTATGTCCTGAAGAACATGTTTTCCCGGCGAAGGGACATCGATTTTGTGGCAATCATAATCGATGAGGGGCAGGGTGTGGCGCAGGCCAGGCTCATCTCCCAGATGCTCAAAGTCCCAAGCGTCATTAGTAGCATGCATGGGGCCACGGGCACGAGAGTGAAGGCCGACCTTCTGATAAAGACGGCGCAAGAGAATGGCGCCGACGTTCTTGCCACAGGCCACAATCTCGATGATGAGGCACAGGAGGTCTTCTTAAAATTCCTCCAGGGTGATGTGGAAGGACTCTTGCAGACGAGTGCTGGACGCCGGGATAAAGACCCGATCCCCTGGATAAAGCCCTTGCGGCGGGTCCCTGAGAAGGAGACGAGGCTTTATGCGATCACACACGGGCTGTATCACCACAGGTCTGAATGCTGCACTCTTGGATGGAAGTTGGAGGTCAAGAGGCATCTGAACGGATTTGAGTCCAGACATCCAGGGACAAAATACTCCCTGCTGCGCAGCCTTGAGCGCATCCTTCTCTTGAAGGAGGGGCCAATAAATGGGGCAAAGCCTTTAAGTGCAAATGGAAAATAAGCCAGGAAGAGCGCCTCGGTAGCTCAGCTGGTCCAGAGCGATTGACTTGTAATCAATAGGTCGCGTGTTCGAATCACGCCCGGGGCTTTTTCTGACCTCCAAGGCGATCTTTGGCGGTTTTATGGGATAGTTTGGCCAGGTACTCTCTCTACAGAACTTCAGTTCAAACTCATGCGCTCTTCTTTCTTTTAACGTCCAGCCTGGTTTTGCACCTCGGGCATGCCTTTGGCCTGCTTACCCGCGTCTCCCATCCGTAATTGCACTTGGGGCATCTCATTTGTTTCATATTAATACAGTTGTAATAAGAGTATTAATAACTTTCCATTGATATGAATATCCTCACAATTCTCACAAGCGCAAAGCCTATAATTGTATGGAGAAGGTAAATAGAGAATTTCATGAATGAGATTTTGGAGATCCTTTCTGAAAACGCCAAGGCAACACCATCTGAGATCGCAGCGCTGCTGGGCAGATCCGAGGCCGATGTGGCCCGGGAGATCTCAGAGCTGGAGGACGCGGGCGTAATAAAGAAGTACATCACCCTGATCAACTGGGAGAAGCTCGACAACAGCGTTGTCTTCGCAGTTCTTGAGCTGAAGGTGGCGTTGCAACGCAAGACGGGCTATGATGCAGTAGCAGAGAGGATCGCCAGGTTCTCTGAGGTGGAGTCGGTGCGTCTCATCTCAGGGGACCACGATCTATCCGTCACAGTTCGCGGAAAGTCCATGAAGGACATTGCCTACTTCGTGGCTGAGAAGATAGCACCACTGGAAGGCGTTCAATCGACCTGCACGCACTTCATCTTGAAGAACTACAAGGAGCACGGTGTCATTCTGACAGAAAAGCCCAAGCCCAAGAGGCTGGTGGTAACTCCATGAGGCAGAGCCTCAAAAACCTGCCGGCCTGGAATGCAGATGCGCACTTAAGCCATGTTGTGAAATCCATGCCGCCTTCTGGGATTCGCAAGTTCTTTGACCTGGTATCCGAGATGGATGGGGCGATCTCCCTGGGCGTGGGCGAGCCAGATTTCGTCACGCCCTGGCATGTGCGCGAGGCCTGCATCTACTCTCTGGAGTCTGGCAACACTCATTACACATCGAACCGTGGGATGCCTGAGCTGAGGGACGCCATCTGTGACCAGGTTCGTAGGGATTTGAAGCTGGACTACAATCCTGCCAAGGAGATATTGATCACAACAGGCGTCAGCGAGGCTGTTGACCTGGCCTTCAGGGCAACGCTCAATCCAGGAGATGAGGCCATTGTTCCTGAACCGTGCTACGTTGCCTATGCCCCTGACATCGTGCTTGCTGGCGGAGTGCCGAGGATGGTCCCCACGCGCTTGGAAGACGAGTTCCGGCTGCGGCCCGAGGAGGTTGCCAAGGCTGTGACGGAGAACACCAAAGCTGTGCTTCTCAGCTATCCCAATAATCCAACTGGAGCGATAATGACGCGCGCAGATCTCGAGGATCTGGCGGATGTTGTGGTGGAGAACGATCTGCTCGTCATCTCAGATGAGGTCTATGCCAAGCTAAGCTACTCGGTGAGCCATGTCAGCTTCGCCCAGTTGGAAGGCATGAAGGACAGAACGCTGATCCTAAATGGTCTTTCCAAGTCCCATGCCATGACTGGCTGGCGCATCGGCTATGCGATGGGCGATTCTGCGCTTGTGGGGGCCATGACCAAGGTTCATCAGTACACAATGCTCTGTGCACCTACCATGGCGCAGGTAGCAGCTCTTGAGGCCATGCAGAAGGGCAACGAGGAGATGCTTCGAATGAGGCACGAGTATGATCTGCGAAGGCGTCTGTTCGTCTCCGGTTTGAACCGCATAGGCCTCGACTGCTTCGAGCCCAGAGGCGCTTTCTACGCATTCCCATCGATCCAGAGGTGGGGCCTCTCATCTGAGGAGTTTGCGCAGCGGCTGCTCCTGGAGCAGAAGGTAGCTGTGGTCCCGGGCAATGTCTTTGGGCAGAGCGGCGAGGGCTTCTTGAGGTGCAGCTACGCCACATCGCGTGAGGAGCTGATCGAGGCCTTGGACAGGATGGAGAATTTCATCAGCGGCCTGTGAGAATATGCTCAAGGCCAATCTCAGATCAGAGCAGACCGATGGGCTTGTGAAGTGCCTGGCTGTCCTAGGGCTCAGCCCCAATGCCTGGACTCTGCTCTCGCTGGCGCCTGCAGTGGGAGGGCTAGTGGCTCTGCTGCAGCACCATCTGGCAGCTGCGCTCGCGCTCTTTGTGCTCTCTGGCTTCATCGATATGGTGGACGGAGCTGTGGCGCGGGCCACGAGCCAGGCGACGGTTCGCGGAGCCTACATCGACGGAGTGGTGGACAGGTATGTAGAGCTGCTGCTATACCTAGGTCTTTTGTTTTATCTTGGTCCAGGCGAGTTCATGGGGCTCCAAAGAGATGCCTGGTTCATGCTGCTCGTCTTCGGGGCGCTGATGACCAGCTTTTCCAGAGCCTATGCAGATCACCGCGGGGTGGTAAAGGACCCGAGAGAGCTGAAGAGGATGGGAGGGCTCCTTGAGAGGGGCGAGAGGCTGATCCTGCTTTACGCTGGAATGGTAGCGGGCCTGGCAAACACAGAATGGCTGATG
The DNA here is from genome assembly GCA_030372945.1 of Methanothrix sp. Classification (GTDB taxonomy): domain Archaea; phylum Halobacteriota; class Methanosarcinia; order Methanotrichales; family Methanotrichaceae; genus Methanothrix. The sequence continues at coordinate 7,177 of JAUCQD010000180.1, forward strand.
GCAGCAGTGGCTGTCGCGGCTGTACTCGCCAATGGCACAGCTCTGCAGAGGATATCGTTTGCTGTGAGACACTAGAAATAAAAGAAGGTCACAAGAGCACCACTCAACTGCTCACCGCACCACAAGCACAGGCATTTTGGAGTTGCGAACTATCTTTTCGGCTACACTGCCCATCAGAAACTTGTCGAGGCCTGTAACGCCTATGCTTCCTATGACGATGAGATCCATCTTGGAGTCCTGAGCGAACTTCATGATATCACTTGCAGGATGGCCCTCGAGCACCACCCTCTGAGCAGGAACTCCAGCTTTTTTTGCCATCTCCTCTACGATTTTTGTTGTCTCCTCTCCCTTCTTCATCAGCGAATTTCTAATTCCTTCGACGACTTCATCTGCTATGTTATAGCTCACATCTCCAATGGGCGCATATTCTTTTCCGATATCCGCAATGTATATCGCTGTGACAGTGCCATTGGAGAGCTTTGCCATCTCGATTCCCTTCTCAGCAGCTTTCTCGCTGTGCTTCGAACCGTCGGTAGCAATCAAAATTTTCTTGAACATAGTCTCACAAAAGTAACTATCACCTTTTTGCGTTATAATTCTTTTCGTGCTAACTTGGCGACTCTTTTTGGGGAGATTTTCACTTTAGCCTCTCATGAACTTGTCCCAGCCCTGATAGTGCGTCTTCAGGACTGTGCAGATATCCTCCATCATCGCGAATGGTATGCCGACCACGACGCTACTGTCATCGAGACCGGCGTTGCGTGCCGAACCATCACAGCCCAATGAGACGTTCACCTCTCCTTTGAGATAGGGGGATGATGTGGCGTCGACGCAGAACGATTGAATTCCAGCTGTGTTGAAGTTTGCTCTCCCACCCTTCGTGAACATGACAGCTTGGACAATTCTCCTGGCCTGAAGCGGACTTCCCACAAATATCACAACATCTGGATTCATCACCATCTTGCTCAGCGGTGCTACGTAGGTGGCAACTGTGGTGCCCGCGAGCAGTCGAGGCATGTTTGCAGCAATGCTTGCCCCCACATCCTTCGTCTCGCACTTATGCAGCTTGTCGAAATACAAGGACCCTGAAGCGATATTCTCCGGACACTCCATCAAACCAAGGCCTGCTGCGCCTCCCTTGCACTCGTGGTAATCTGCCCTTGCCAAGAAGCTTGTCCCCTCTAGCCTGGCGTTCTGAATCATAGAACAGTACCGGAAAGGCCTCTCAATGGGATCGAGATCCTTTGGAATCTCATCCTCCTTCTTGAACAATTTCACTCCCACGACATTGTCCCTGATTCCAAGGGATGATTTCATAATTTCCGACATCTCTTCAAGATTCATCGAAGTAACACCACAGGTATTTTGGGTTGAGATCGCATTTCAGATTTGCGCTCCAAAAAATTGAAAAAAATTAGGGCTTTATGCCCCTTTTGTCTCCTTGGAATAGCTGAAGATCACATCTTCCGAGGCATCCTTCAGCGTCGCTACGTCTCCGTCGTTGTTCCAGATGGGTGCGTTCTTGTTCCAGTACAGATCAGATGACGTGTCGTTTCCAATTCCTGTGTGTACCTTGACCCTGGCCCCCGCCTTCAGGGTGAATCCTTGGAACATATACGTGTGATTCTGCTCATCTTCCAGTGTCCAGCCAGTCAGGTCCTCATCCATATCACCGAGGTTGGAGATCTCAACCCATTCCTCATTCAAATTTTCTTTCTCTGGACTTGGAGCCACAAAGTTGGCATTGGTTATCGATATTGTGCTTTCGTAATTGGTGGCCTCTCCATGCACCGATGCCGCCCCAAGAAAGATGGCGAGAATTGCAGTCCATGCATATATTTTCATTTTCGTACCTCTCACTACTGCATACTTTAATACAGTACTTTGAGTACTGAACTGTTTTAAGTAATATAAATTTTTCTGATAAGTTCTCGATCTGGCAAGCATAGAAAGATCAAAACATATGCGCACTGATGCATTTGTGGAGGGATCCATGCCAAAAAAAGAGACGCTCCATTGGAGCTGCCTTTGACCTAACCTTTGACCTAACCTTTGACCTAATATTGAATTAGACTCTTATAAGGATTGACCCATTCGGTTTGCTGCGGCACAGCGGTCAGGTCGTATCTGGAAATTGTGATTCCTTCTGCATTCTGGAGCGCAATCTCGTTATCGATCCACAGGGGC
>JAUCQD010000181.1 GCA_030372945.1 Methanothrix sp.
AGCCCAGACTCTTCAGGTAGCGACGGTATTTCTTTAAAGCTGGGTTAAGGTCAATATTCTTGATATCTCTGCTCCAATCGACCTTTAATTGGCCCCTCATTATTTTTACCCCTCCTTAGAAAGCAGAGAAAGGGAAACCCGTAACCTATTTAGAAAATCTACGCAAAAATAAGTATCTAGTGCGGCTGCCGGGATTCGAACCCGGGTTACGGGCTTGGGAAGCCCATGTCATAACCGCTGGACCACAGCCGCTCAGTGGCTGTCGGTCTTTCATCTTATTCCATATAGATGTGACGGTATCGATCTCAAAAAATGAGGCATGAAGTCTGCGCGATCCCAAAAAGACTTATCTAAGAGCATTGTCGAGCATTTTCCTTACTACAATAGACTTAAGTTGCTTGAAGTGCAATGAACCATCAAATATATGAAAATCCTTCAGGTATCTCCTTACTTCCCACCACACCTGGGCGGAGTCGAATATCATGTGAAAGATCTGGCCGACGGCCTGGTCAATAGAGGCCATCAGGTAAGCGTGGCGTCCTCTTGTGGAGACTGGAAGAAGGATTTCATCCGCATCCCCAGCGTGGATCTCCTCTACACACCCCTGCCCTTGAGCCGCCCAGTGCTCGAAGCCGACGTCTTCCACAGTCACATCCCAAGTCCTCTCTTCGCCTTCATGCTTCGAAAGGCCTCTCCCCATGTGGTGACCTATCACAATGATGTGGTCATCCCAAGAAAGCTGAATGGATACAACCCACCCAGATGGCTTGGCGCCTCACTTGAATGGCTGAATAAAAAGCTCGTCCAGCCAGTTCTTGATCAGGCGGACATTATTATCGCCACCACCAGGAGCTATGCTGAAACATCACCCGTCCTTAAAAACTACCTTGACAAGACCAGAATTGTGCCCAATGCAGTGGACACGTCGATTTATCCGAGGAGCCGTCCTAAGGACAACTACGTTCTTTATGTTGGACGTATGTTGAACTACAAGGGCATCGAATCGTTGATAGAGTCGATGAGCGAGGTGCAGAAAAATGCGGACCTTGAGCTGATACTTGCAGGAGACGGATACGATCGCAGCCGCCTGGAGAAGAAGGCAATGCACCTGGGCGTTAACGCTAAATTCACAGGCAGGGTGAAGCGCAATGTCCTAATAGACTTGCTGTCACGGGCCGAGATGCTCGTTCTCCCGTCTGCAAGCCGCCTGGAGGCCTTCGGCATCGCCCTCCTGGAGGCCATGGCCTGCGAGACACCTGTGCTGGCCTTCGACTCTCCAGGCGTAAATGAAGTGGCCTTACACGGCGGAAGGCTCTTCTCAAGTACCGCAGAGCTGACAGAGACGATTTTGGAGCTTCACGAGAACACGCCTTTGAGAGTCGCCCTGGGCAGGCGGGGCAGAAGGGCAGTGGCAGAGAAGTACTCATGGAGCAAGGTCCTGGACGCGGTAGAATCAATTTACGGAGAGGTCACCTAAAAGCTTTTGAGGTATTTTGGAGAGGAGGCGTTTGAGCTCGAGTCTCAGGGAAGAGCGATTAAGGGCAGTCATCTTTGCGACATTGATGAGCCTGTCAGCAGTTATCATCATAACAAAATTCACCGATGCAAATGTTAGCTGGCAGATGATCTCTCAGATCGATGGCAGATTTTTGCTCCTAGGACTTGCCATCCATATGCTCTCCTGGGTCTTTTACGCAATCAGGCTCAGGTTCCTCACATCCCTGGCAGGCCACAGGATCAGCTTTCGCCTCTCCCTGAAATCCACCCTTGCATCGAACTTCCTTGCAGCACTTACTCCCTCATCAGCTGGAGGAGAGCCTCTGCGCATCAAGATACTCGCAGATGACGGTATGAGCTATGGCAGCGCAACTGCTGTTGCAGTTGGCGAGAGGCTGCTGGATAGCATTTTCCTAGTTGGAGCTCTGGCCTTTTTTCTGATGTTCACCAACTTTTTTACAGGCTTCGGTCTGAAGATCGGAGCCATATTCCTGGTCCTTCTATTCCTAATTCTGGCCTTTTTATGGATGCTGGTAGCGCAGCCCAACAGAATTGCGCATTTAATCGGCTGGGCAAAAAAGAAGACCGGCAACAGACCTATTGTGATATCCATCGAAAAGGAGATCTGGCTTTTCCGTGAAGCTGGGATGCAGCTAGCCAGGGAGACTCTGCGCCACAAGCCGATGATGCTGGCAATGACCGCCATGATCTGGATGAGCGAATTTCTTGTTCCCTCAGCGCTGCTGGTAGGCATGGGCGCAGATCCGAGCTTCCTCTTATCTATCACCTCCCAGATCATACTGGCCATAATCGGCATTTTGCCTCTGACGCCCGGCAGCAGCGGAGTGGCAGAGCTGAGCATGAGCTATCTTTACTCCATGTTCATCTCATCATCTCTGCTGGGTCCCTTGGTGGCACTTTGGAGGATAATTACGTATTTTTGCAACATAGTTGTGGGAGCTGCGTTCGCTGGGGCATCCATAAACGGTGCAATGAAAAACAGAAAGTAATTCATCCTGCAGCCCCAAAAAGGACTGCAGGGTTTTTAGCTTGTTCCAAGGATGTGCCCAATTATCCTGCCATAAGCAGGCCGGGCTATTGCCACGCCCAGAAACACCCCCAAGATGATGATGAGCGCGAAGCCTGTGAGAGCTCCAAAGCCCATGTAAAGCAGGGGCAGCATGGCTACAACAGTTGTCGCAGCAGCTCCAAGAATGATGGAGAACGCCCTGGACAGTCTGCCCAAATAGACCTTGCTGCTGGTTGGAGCAATTGCCGTGCCAGCCTTCGCAGCAGCCTCAGCGGCCCTCTCCTTGATGCTGCGCTCCAATGAAGAGGCTTCGCCGCCTCTTATCAGTTCATCGGTGATGATCACAAGCTGGTCGACTCCTGTGCCTATCACCATGATGATGCCTGCGAGGCTTGCCAGGTCGAGCTGCCAGCCGGCCAGCGCCCAAATGCCCAGCATCATGACAACCTCGCTCAGTGAGGTTGTGATCATGGGCAGCACAACCCTCTTTTCGCGATAGCGATAGAAGATCATGCCCGCTACAGCCAGAAGGGCAATCAACCCGGCAATGACCATCTGAACCTTGAACTGCTTGCCTAAAGCTGCAGACACCTGGCCTGAGCCGACTACCTCGACGTTGACCGGCAGAGCTCCCTCTCTCAGGTGAATGTACAGCTCCTTTGCCTTCTGAGATCCAGCATCGCCAGATCCGACCCGCGCCTCCAAATTGCGGACTGGAGTCTTTGCCAGGCTGCCTGCAAGCTCTGCTGCCAGTGGAGCGCTGAATATCTCATCTTTATCAAGGTACATTGAGATATAGTGAGCATCTGGATTCTTGGTTGCTCCAGCATCTATCGCAGCCTTTTGGAATACCTTCGCTCCCTCCTCAGAGAGCATGAAGGGCACTCCCCATCCGCCCTGGCGATCTCCCTGGGGTATGTCTACGGACTCTACTGCGTCTCCATAGAGGACGTGCACAGTCTGATTGTTCTCGGTCTGGATGCGTATCTCGAACTTTCCAGGCTTGCCCACCACGTCCTGGGCTGTGGCCACGTCCATTCCAGCCAGATCGATGAGGATGAACTTGTTATCAACGATCCTGACTTTTATGTCCTGCAAACCCAGGCGGTTTAGCTTTGAGTCGAGCACCTTTTTGGTCTCATCCACTGTGTCCGCGGTTACTCCATCGACGAAAGCATCCTCTCCTGCGGGAACGCTACCGCCCACCGGGGCAAGGATTAGATTGAGCGAGTCTCTGGAAACATTGGTCCTGATCTCGTATTTTACCGGCGCGACGCTCACTATCCTGACATCTGCATCAAGGCTTTTCTTAAGATAGTTGGTGATCACAGTCTCAGGAGAAGCGATGATGGTGACTTTGCTGGTGTTGTCTCTTTCCACGATCTTTGCCCCTGAATATCCCAGATCGTCAGCAAGCGTCGAATCCACTTTGCCCTGAACAGTCACAAAATAGCTGTCACCGTGTTTCTCCACAGATGTGCCATTGAACTGCGCCTCTAAAATCTTCTCTGGAGAGACATCAACCTGTGCCACTGCACCCTGCAACTGCAGCTGCAGATAAGAGCCGCCCTCCAGGTCCAGTCCGAATTTAAGGCCGAATACTGCGATAAAGATCAATGCTAGGACCACAGCAGCCGCATAAACGACTACCCTTCTGTCCTTTGAGAGATCATGGAGCAGGCTCACTTTTTCTGCCTCCTTGTCGCCTTGCCGGGTCGGTTCATGTACCACCTCAGTCCCTGGGCATTTGTAACCCAGGTGTTGAATACATCCGCAGCCAGGCCGAAGATCAGAACCGTCGACATATCAGCAATGACATCCATTCTGGAGAAAGATGGTATTATGAAATAAAGAAAGTTCGAAACTATAATTAGAGAGAGCACAGCAGCAATGGTGGTGCCTGTCATCGTCAGACCTGTTCCCATTGCGCCTACGATCTTTTCGTCTACTGCCCCCTTGCGCTTCAATACCCTCATTGAAAGCAAAATATCGGTATCGACGGAATAACCTATGAGCATGAGAAGAGCTGCCACTGTTCCCAGCGAGAGCTGAACGCCAGTCAGGTTCATTGATGCCGCAGCTATCAGGATATCAGCGATTGCGCTGATAATGACCAGCAAAGAGACGATCGGTTCCCTGAACACCAGGAAAACCACAACGGCCATGAGCAGGAACGAGATGGGAAGATACCTTATAACCTGCGCCTGAAGCTCCTTGCTGTATATGGGTCCCATGTGTTTTATCTCTGCCCCTTCGTACTTTTCATTAACCTGCTTGGCAAGCCGGGCGTAATCGGAATCGCTCATTGGCCCGAACTGAAGCATGTATCTACTGCCGATGTTCCTCACATCCACCAATGGATAGCCCTCGAACTGAGATCTCACTGTGTCCTCTGTTCCTGTCTGGGGAACTGTTACGAGGGTGCCTCCTGTGAACTCTATTCCCAAGTGCACAGGCGAGCCTGTGTTGAGATAGGTTACGCCCAGGCTGATAAGTGCTAAAACTATGATAACTATAGGAAGCAGGATTATCTGCCTGGGTGGGTACTTAGAAATGATGTCCTCCAATTCCATACAAGTCTCCTGATGTTATGCGCCTTCTTTAGAATATTTCAATCTATTTACGACTATCGTCAAACCTTCTCCCACTTCTTGAGCTTTGCCACCTGAGAGAGGGTCTTGCCCCTGCGGATCTCCTCATAGAGCCTGCTCTCCGTCTTTTCTACCTCTTTTGCCCTTCTCGCGATCTCATAGGCCCTCTCTTTTGGGATGACAACGACACCGCTCTCATCGCCCACGATATAGTCACCAGGCCTGACCGTCTGCCCGCCACAGACGATCTCAGCGTTGATCTCTCCCATGCCCTTTGGCTCACCCGCATTGGGGGTTATGCCCGAGGAGAAGACTGGAAAGTTCATTGCCCGGATCTCGTCCACATCCCTGACTGCTCCGTCTATCACCACACCTTCAATGCCTTTGATCTTGCAGCTCAGCGTAGCAAGGCCGCCCCAGGGAGCGATGCTGTTGGAGCCATTGTAGATCACTATCACATTTCCAGGGCCAGCGATGTCTATCGCTTCAACGGGCTTCGCCCAGTCGCCAGCGAAGGTCTGGACGGTAACAGCCGTGCCGACTATCTTCGTGCCCAAGTTTATGGGATGGATATCGCGCATGGCTCCCTTGCGGTGCATGGCATCCGAGATGTTTGGTGCCGAGACCTCTTTGAGGATCAATACCAGCTCTTCTTCCAGGCTCTTTCGCGGGCTCGCGCTCACGCTGGCATGATCTATTGCCTCGCGGATCTTGCGAGCGGAGCCTGTGACATCTCCACTGCGCACAATGCTCCCGCCCACGATGACGATGGCAGCACCATTTGCGATGGCCTCAGCTCCAGTGGCAGCGTCAATTCCGCCAGCTGCGGCCACCGGCGTCTTGACCTCTTTTACAACCTGCTTCAGGAGATCAATCGTATCACGGCCCGTCATCTGCTGGTCTATGCCCACATGAACGCATATGTAGTCCACACCGAGCTCGTCAAGCTCTTTGGCGCGTTTCACTGGGTCTGGAGCCGTCAAGAGATCCATCATGATCTGCACGCCGAACTGGCGCGCTGCCCTCAGGGCGTCTTCTATGGTAGAATTGTCCGAGGTCGAGAGCATGGCAACTATGTCCGCGCCTGCTTTAGCAGCCATCTCCACTTCCATGGCTCCAGTGTCGACTGTTTTCATATCTGCGACGATCTTTGCTCCAGGAATGGATTTTTTCATCTCGCGCACGGAGTTCATACCCTCACTCTTGATGAGGGGAGTTCCAGCCTCAATCCAGTCTGCGCCACCCAAAAAAGCCTCTTTTGCTATCTGAATAGATCTGTCAAGCTCCAGAAGATCCAGTGCGACCTGTAGAATGGGTTTAATATGACATCACCACCACAACAGCACAAAGCTAAATGTAAAACAGATGCATGGTATATAAAATGAAGCTGGCGGATATTTCTGAGATGGAGCTTGAGGATCCCTTTCGCCCCAGCAGCATTGCTTTTGCTAAGCTGCACGGCAACGGAAACGACTTCATCCTCATAGACGAGATGCGCCAGGAGCTGGTGCCTGAAGCTGCGAAGCGAAGACTCGCGGCTCGCTGCTGCCATCGCAACTTCGGGATAGGCGCAGACGGCGTTCTATTCCTGGTGAACGGCTCGCGCGCTGACATCGGGATGAGGCTCTTTCAGCCCGACGGCTCCGAGGCAGAGATGTGCGGCAACGGCATACGCTGCCTTGCCAAATATGCCTGGGAGACTGGTTATGTGGGCCAGTCCTTCGATGTGGAGACATTGGCAGGAGTGATCCCAGTGAATGTGCGGGAGATGGATGGATCCTTTTGGGCCAAAGTGGATATGGGAGAGCCCAAATTCGACAGGCCGTCGATCCCGGCATGTGGCACGGGCGAGTTCATCATGGAGCAGCTCGACGACATGCAGGTCTCGGCTGTGAATACAGGCGTTCCTCATGCAGTGATCTTCGTGGAGGACATGGATTTCGACATTGAAGATATTGCTCCGCTTATTAGGCACAGCAGCATCTTTCCGGAAGGGGCAAACGTCAACTTCGTCAAGCCCGGCAAGCCTTTTGAGATCAGGACATTTGAGCGCGGTGTGGAGAAGGAGACGCTATCATGCGGAACTGGCGCAGTAGCAGGTGCTTCTGTAGCCCACAAGCTTGGCTTCGTGGGCGATGAGGTCCTTGTTGAGACTAGAGGCGGCCCGCTGATCATAAGCTTCGAAGAGGGCAAGGCCTTTATGGAAGGTCCTGCAGTGACTGTTTTTACGGGAGAGCTGAGCGAAGAATATCAATGGAGCCTTTCTCAGGAGCTGTGAGAGAATCAAACTGGTCAAGAGCCCGGCACTAGGAGGATTTTTGCTGATAAGCTTCATGCTCATGCTTTGCCAGGTATCGGCAGAGCATTATGTCATGGAGATCGGCAGCAAGAGCAACCCAAATGCCCATTTGTTTGCCTACGACCAAAAGTTTCGAGAGAGCACAAAACTTCATAATTATCCCATGAACATGAGCGCCTCAAAGGAGTTCACCGATGCCACGCGCCTCTCCACCAGGATGCAGCTGAAGGCACTGCCTAACCTCACCCAAGTGGAGATCGAGGCAGACTTCATCGGCATCGGCCGCATAGGATATCTGGTTTTAGACCCTGAGACAGGAGATGTCAAAGACGAGCAATCTCGCATCAACCATATGTTCGTTGGCAACTTCAGCATTGAGGAGGAGATAATAGTTGCAAAGGACCATATGAGCGAGTGCGGATATCTGCCGTGCGCCTGATTGGGAGGAAACGACGCGGACATGCGTCGAATTCGAGCCCTAAGGCAAGTCGCCTCAGCATGTCAGCTGTCTTGATACAGCAGCGTCCACCAGCTCCAGAAACTCTTGTTTTGCCTGTGGCGGTATTGTCGCACCAGCAGCGACGTTGTGGCCACCGCCAATGCCACCAACAGCGCGCGCTGAAGCAGACATGGCATCTGCCAGATCCAGTCCCAATCGAACCAAATCTTGTGTTCCGCGTGCCGATACCTTTAGCTCTCCTTGTGAAGTTCTGGCAAAGGCCAGGATGGGCCTGGAGCGGTCCGCCATCTGGAAGCTCATGCCTGCGACTATTCCAACGATTGTGTCCAGTATGGCGTCGCCTGCATCAAAGTACTGGATGCTCCTCAGAGGCGTGATCCCTTTGGAGCTGACCAGCTTCAATCCATTGACTAGGTTCTGGCGGTGTTGGCCGAGGAGCTTTTGCGCCTCCTCGAAGGCTTTGTCTCTGTCTCCCATGCATACTTGCAGTCCAACATCGGCATGGCCGTAACGGGCAGTGGCATTCAGCAAGGTCGAGTACTCGCTTGCATCCCTCAGCTCTGTGCCCTCTCGCTCCCTCAAGAGGATGTAGACCTCCCCGATCAGGCGTTCCAGCTTGATGTTGGATATGCCGCTGCGCAGACCTTTATGGAGGATTGCAGTGACCACGCGTGCTTTCTCCTCCTGGCATAGGTCAATCCAGCGCCTCCATTTCTCGCCGCCGAGCCTTATCCCGGTCTCTTTAAGGAAGGCTATGCATGCATCCTCATCCCCCGATAGGCCAGGAAGGTATGGGTCCTGGGAATACTCCAGCATCTTGAAGACGGGACGGGTCTGCTTGCCGAATAGCTTGACATCCCGAAAAAAGGAGATGGCACCGGCCTTCGACCCTATCTCGAGGATCTGGCGATTGAGTCCCAGGAGATGGCCACTGGCCATGTCCTGCAAGTCGCCCACTGCGCCCACAATGGCCAGAGCAGACTGATCTTCATTGCCTCTGGCAAGGGCCGATGCCAGAAGAAATGATACACCGCTGCCGCTGAGCTGAGTTGCCCCATCAGCTCCCACCAGATGAGGGTTGATGTGAGCCATGGGACGGGCATCGGAGCGGGCAGGCTTATGGTGGTCGGCAACCACAGCCAAAATGCCCAATTCGCAGATCTCCTTGATCATTCCGCTGCCAAGATCTGTGAATATCACAAGATCAGATCCTTGGTCCGCCACCTGCTTTAAGGCCGCCTCATCAAGCTGCCGAAAGAAAAAAGAGTCATATTCTGCATTCAGCCGATCCAGAGCAGTGCATATTATACCGGCTGCTGTGAGTCCGTCAGCATCGACATGCGATACCACTAGGACATTCTTTTGACGCCTGATCTCATCGGCAGGCGCTTGGCATAGCTTTCTCAGCTCGGCAAATTTTTTCCCAATCTCCTGGCCGTCTGTCATGTCCATGATACTCTTGATGAAATAATCTATAAAGCTTTGGCACAGAGCGAAACTGTTCCCTGGCTTCAATTTCTGGCTGAGAGGTTTATCATGCCGGCCCACACAGTGCCCAGCAGGCGGAAGCTGCCCGTCATGTTCGTCATTTGGGGATAATCGTTGATCGAAATCTCGCGGGCCTCAGGCGCCTGGGAGAAGAATAACTGATCCTCAATAGTGACGTTCTCAGAGTCGTTGCTCTGGAATGTATATTTGTTCATCACCTCACCGGTGCCACGCACCTTGCCGACTGCTTCTGTGCTCTGGGAAGAGCCCATTTTGTAATCGGTGATAACAGTTCCCGTGCCTTCTACATTATGACTGTAGTCTATGTCCACATTCGAAGAGGCTGTAAGAGCACTTGCCACCAGCAGGGCCAAGATAGCTAAGATCAGACTGATCGCCGGCGTCTTCATGATCAAGGCGCACATATCCCCTCTCTTATTTAAGCTTGCGGAGAACAGTGCTATGTCGACCAATTTTAATTTTTCTGATATAAAAGTATTCATGGAAAGATCGAAGAATTCAGCAGTGAGCTAAATACATACATGTTTTTCGAGAATTGGCTCTGTGTTCACTACAAAGGGATATGGGTCTATCCGCAGGCGAGCTGAAATTCGAATGAATTCAGTGAGAAATAATTTCTGGAGTGCGAGGGCTCAAGCGAAACATTTAAATTAAAGGAACCCCTGGACACAGGCTTTCTGTGGGGGACTACTATGGTGATCGGACTGACGATGATAAAGGTTAGGCCTGGCAATGAAAAGTCGGCCTATTGGGATCTGAAGAGTAGACCTGAGGTGAAGGAGGTCTTCAGACTCTTTGGTGAGTACAACTTCTTCCTGGTCATGCAGGCTCAAGGAATAAGCAGATTCAACCAGACTCTAAAAGAGATCCAAGAAGAGGTAAAGGTGGTCAAGACGGGCCCCGTCCTGCTCACGGATGACAGCGCCCATGACAAGATCGATTCGGCAACTGCAGATCCCGTTCCTGCGCTAGGCTAAAGCCAGGAATCACTCCTGCTCTCTCTGGGGCGCAAACTTGGTGCCGTAATAGATAATGCCCCTATCACCCTCTTTCCCAAGGACGCGAAAGACAGGCCGAACGCGCATGCCTATCTTCACGCCCTCCGGACTGGAGACTATCTGGCCCGTAACCCTTGGCCCCTCATCAAGCTGGATGATGGCCAGAACATAAGGGGTCAGCCTCTCGAAGAACTCTGTGGCATTATAGATTGTGGTATAGGTTACAATCGTGCCCGTTCCCTTGAAGGTATACTCCTCCAGATGTGCCCCGCGGCGGCAGTTGGGACACAAATTTCGTGGTGGAAAGAAATATTCATTACAGCGAGTGCAATGCGTTCCCTTCAGGTTGTACCTTTGAGGTATGCTTCTCCAGAATCTGGGTGCTTGTGTTGTCATCTTACCTCGTGAATATGTGAACGAGGGCGGTTCCGCCAGACCCGCCCACGTTGTGAGCCAATCCGATCTCGGCATCGTCCACCTGGCGGCGCCCAGCCTCGCCACGAAGCTGCAACGCAATCTCATAAGCTTGCTTTATTCCCGTAGCTCCCACAGGATGGCCGCAGGCCTTCAATCCGCCTGAGGTATTTACAGGCAGGCTGCCTCCTAAAGCCGTAAATCCTTCCTCAGTTGCCCTTCCGCCCTGGCCTTTTTCCACAAAGCCCAGGTCCTCAATTGCCAGGATCTCTGCAATGGTGAAACAGTCGTGTACCTCTGCTACATCTACCTGCCTTGGCTCTATCCCTGCTTGTGCAAATGCCGCACGCCCCGCATGAACAGTGGCATCCAGGGTAGTCAGATCCCGGCGATCGTGCAGGGCGAGCGTGTCGCTTGCCTGGCCGCTCCCAACGATCCTTATGGGCGTGTCTGCGAATCGCTTTGCCATCTCCGTCGGGGCGAGCACTACGGCTGCCGCACCGTCTGAGATGGGAGAGCAATCAAGGACATGCAAAGGATCTGCGACCATTGGTGACCTGTTAACATCCTCAATGCTGACCTCCATATGGTACTGCGCTATGGGATTCATGCAGGCGTGATGATGGTTCTTCGCCGCCACCTGAGCCATTTGGTCATGTGTAGTACCATAGCGTCGCATGTGCAGCTTGGCCATCATGGCATAAAGGGCAGGGAAAGTTGCGCCAAAAAAACACTCCCACTCCCTGTCTGCAGCCGCTGCGAGCGCATCAGCGGCAGTGCCTGAGGATACATCGGTCATCTTCTCAACACCAGCGGCAATTACAACGTCGTTGTAGCCGCTGGCTACAGCCAAAATGGCCTGACGAAGCGCGAGGCCCCCTGAGGCACAGGCAGCTTCCACGCGCGTTGAGGGAATATGCAGACGGGACAGCCCTGCACAGTCGGCTGTCAAGGCTCCTATGTGCTCCTGCTCTACGAATCTCCCTCCGCTCATGTTGCCCACGAAGAGGGCATCGATCTGCTCGCCTGCGATCTCAGCATCCTCTATGGCCATTACTCCAGCCTCTGCGATCATATCGCGCAATGAGACATCCCAGCGTTCTCCGAACTTGGTGCAACCAACACCGATAATGGATACAGATCTCATATTCTCAGTTTGCCCTTGTGCTTGGCATACATTGCGTAATCAAGATACTGGGCATCGCCGATGTAATCCCTCACCGAGGGCGCTCCGCAGCGAATGTCCTCGATGCGTTCCTTCACCGATATGGAGAACGCATCGCTGCCTGCGCCTGAGCCAAAGCTCGTCACAAATATACGATCACCGGGCTCTGCGATGTCTAACGTGGCAGCCAGGCCGATGAGGCAGGAGCCGGAGTAGGTGTTTCCGATCATGGGCACCACCAGGCCCGGCTCGATCTGTCGCTTGCTAAATCCAAGCGTCTTGGCTACACGAACGGGGAACTTTCCATTGGGCTGGTGAAAGACCGCATAATCGTAATCATTGGGGGCGGTGCCCATGCGCTCCATAAGTCCGCGAGCTGCGCTTGAGATGTGCTTGAAGTAGGCTGGCTCTCCAGTGAATCTTCCGCCGTGTTCGGGGTAGGGCATGCCCTCGCGCCTCCAGAAGTCCGGCGTATCTGTGGTAAACGAATAAAAGCTCTCAATCTCAGCAGCCAGGCCCTCGCGCCCGATGAGATAGGCCGCTCCGCCAGCCGCAGCCGTGTACTCGAGCATGTCGCCAGGGGCGCCCTGGCTCACATCTGCACCGATGGCAAGGCCAAGGTCAATATCCTTAGAGCCAACAAGGCCCAGGCATGCCTGGATCGCAGCAGTTCCAGCTTTGCAGGCAAACTCGAAATCCGCTGCTGTGAAGGATGACGATGAGCAAACCGCCTGGCCCACGATCGTCCCAGTGGGCTTCACTGCATACGGATGGCTTTCAGAGCCTGCATATATGGCCCCGATACGACGGGGGTCCACATTTGCACGCTGCAAAGCGTTGCGGGCTGCCTCCACCGCAATGGTTACAGCATCCTCATCCAGGTCTGGCACCGACTTCTCGAAGACCTGCAAGCTTTCTGATATATCATCTCCGTCACCCCAAACCCTGGCGATCTCGTTTACCCGTATCCTGAATCGAGGGATGTAAACCCCATAGCTGACTATTCCTGAGACCAAGAGATTTCACCCTTTGCTCAGAGCACTGGAGACTTCATCGACAGAAAAATGTGTCGTTAAAAGAGGAATATTCTCGATCTCGGCGATCCTCACCGCAACCGGGTCTACCTCCAGAGGCGTCAGCCCCTGCAAGACCACTGCCCCAGGCTTGAGGTTGCTCACGCGCACGGCAACCATTGGCGATTTGCCGGACCGAATGCCAGTAAATATCAATGCCCTGGCTGTGCTGCGTCCGTATATCTTCTGAAACTGGTCGGGAAGCATTTCAACGATGGCCTTCATGCTATCGATTATCGTGTAACCCCATATGGTGATGTCGGTCCTTCCGAAGATCACCTCTGCATCCAACTTCGAGGCCATTTGCGCGAGAGGAATTGGATCCTTATACTCGCATACGCTGCAGATGGAATCAAGGCCGAAGATGTCTCCCCACATGTCTTCGTAAGCGCGCAGGATATTGCAGCCACGACTCTCGTCTATTCTGAGAAGAGCATCTATGATCTTGCTCACAATCATTATGCCTGGGGACCTTCTCCTGCCGCTCTCGTAATCGGATATCACCGAGGGGGATATTCCAAGATAACTGGATAGCTCAGTCTGGGTTATGCCGAAGTTCCTCCGCCACCTCTTCAAAGTCTCCCCCGGAGTCTGAGATAAGGTGATCTCCCCCGCAATCTTCTCTGCCAGCAGTCCTCTTGCGTTGGAGATCTCCCCACCTGGATTCATAATCTATGACGTGTCAAAACTAGGATATAAATGTAGCGAAAATAATTCGGCATTCAACGTAAGAGTTGCCTGCTAAGGCAATGCGTCGACCGGGATTCGAACCCGGGTTGTAGGCTTGCTCCGCATAAGTCTGCTTGGAAGGCCCAAGTCATAACCACTAGACCATCGACGCCCGCCCATCTAGTATCGCAGGTTGGACTTAATTGTTTCGATCCATTTGGCCTGCGCCCAGCTAAATGAAACGGGGTTTCCATCAGATACTTTGATATATTGAGATGATGCGATAAAACGGCAGAGAAGAAGAATGAATGCACTGATTGTTGCCTTCTGGCTGATGCTTCCCGCCTATATCCCAAACAACTGCGCAGCGCTCTTTGGCGGCGGCACTCCTTTGGATTTTGGCCAGGTCTTCCAGGACGGTCGGCGCACTCTTGGCGACGGCAAGACCTTCCGGGGAACGGTTGCAGGCACGGCCTGTGGCATCATTGCAGGATTTCTGCTCAACCTGCTTGCGCCTCACGCAGGACTGCCATCTTTTGGCTCAGGCATAGAACAGGCCTATGTGCTTGTTGGCCTGTCCCTGGGTTCAATGGCTGGAGACATCGTTGCTGCATTCTTCAAGCGCCGACTGGGCCTCAAGCGCGGTGCGCCCCTCTTTGTTATAGACCAGCTCGACTTCGTCATAGGATCGTGGCTGCTCACCATGCTGCTCGCGCCACACTGGTTCTGGCAAAACTTCACCCTCACGATCATATTAATAGTGCTGGTAATAACCCCCATCCTGCACCGCATCACCAACATCATAGGCTACCACATCGGTGCAAAGAGAGAGCCCTGGTAGCATGCGCTAATTTTGCGAGCCGTGGCAGACTATTTCGCTTCTGCCAGGCTGATCGCGAAAGCTTTATAAGTTTAGGTAATCGATACCATAAGCGTCATAGCCAATTTTATCGTGAAAAACTATGAAATTGGCGAAATGAAAAGGAGGAGGAATAAATGGACGCATTTAGCATGGGGCTTATAGCTGCTATGGGAGCCCTTGCGACGGTAGCAGGTGCTTCTGAGGATATAGAATCCGATGTAGGATCTCAGAGCAATCCTAACTCGCAGGTTCAACTGGCTGCCCAGGTCGGCAACCCCCACAGGATCTACAATAAGGCCATCTCGGGAGAACCCCCGGCCAATGCCCTGTGGGCAGCCACTGCAGCTATGGTGGCCTATACGCTTATTACGGCCTTCCAGATGCCCGCACTGTTTGCCCTGGTGGCAGGCGCATCCGTTGCCGCTCTGTTCAACGGTGTCTTTTCAATGAGCGCCTACTTTGGCAGGAACTCCAGCCAGAGGAGGTTCAACCAGTGGGTCTATCTGGACATAGTCAGGTACACAACACCATCGATTATGGCGCATGCCTGGATAACATCGTTTTGTATTGCAACTATTTCTTACATCATGGTTTACATGCTGCCTATCCCGCATCCTTTCCCGATGCCTATCATCGCCTTGATCTGGGGTTTGGCTGTGGGCGCCATTGGCTCTTCTGTGGGCGACATTCACTACGGCGGCGAGCGTGAGTTTCAGAACAGGCAGTTCGGCTGTGGCCTGAATACAATGCTCTCCGGTCAGATCGTCCGGAAGGCCGAAGCAGGCTTGAGGAACTCAATAGACAATGCATGGTTCTGTACCAAATTCGGCGGGCCTGCAACTGGAATGGGCTTTGGCCTGACGGTCTTCCTGGACAACTGGAGGACGACTGTCTTTGATCCAGTAACTCAGGCGTCTCTTGCCATTGCCATGGGAATTTTCTTTATCATCGTGATGGTCGTCTATAATCTATACATAGAGAAGTCCGCCAGAAGAAAGTACGGACCATATCCAGAGTACAAGGGGGACATTGCAGCATGAACTTTGATATCAATACCATCGTCTACATCCTGGAGATCCTCGTCGGCGGCCTCCTGGTGGGCATTGGCGTGCATTTCGTGCCTGTGGGCGGAGCGCCTGCTGCCATGGCTCAGGCAACTGGCATTGGCACTGGCACAGTGCAGCTCGCAGCAGGATCTGGCTTGACCGGCCTATTGGCAGCAGGCTTCATGATGTCAGTCACAGACAACCTATGGCTCATCTTGGCCTCAGGAGCTGTTGGAGCAGGAATCATGATGGGCTCCACAATGCTCACGGGATCCTGGATCTATGCATATGCAGTTGGAGCGCCCTTTGCCTCGGCCAAGGTCAACTACGATCCCATAACCGGATTTTCCCAGCCGCCATATGTGGCTCCGGGAACTGTTGGCCAGGGCATTCCCACAATCTGCTTCGTCTCGGGCCTCATCGGCGGCATGATGGGAGGCCTTGGTGGCGCCATGATCTATTACCCGCTTTACCTTATCAACGGCAATGCTGCGTTGAGTGCCATGTTTGCCATCGGCATATTCCTCGTGAACGCAGTGATAGCATCCTGGAACATCCAGGGTACAATCGAGGGATTTCATGATCCCAAGTTCAAGAAGTGGCCATTTGCATTCCGGGCCTGTGCCATTGCAAGCATCTTGCTCGCTCTGGCTGCAGTCTTGATCACAGGAGGTGCCTAGAAATGTCAGTAGGAGGAGCGGTTGGAGCGCTGTCTGCACTGGACCCCAAGAAGCTTAGGATGTACGGCCTCGTAGGATCTGTGGTCGGAATATATCTTGGTGCCCTCCTCAACAGCGCCTTGAACACCACAGTGTTCTCGTTTATAGGTGCATTAGCCGCGATCTTTGCTGTGCTCATGGGAGCCAATGCAGTTCGTAGGGTGTGCGCTTACGGCATAGGCACAGGCGTTCCGTCGATCGGCATGCTGGCACTTGGCATGGGCATCATCGCAGTCATGTTTGGACTGTCTGTAGCGGAGGCCTTGGGCTTTGGACTGCTCGGCCCCATCATAACCCTTGTGTATGCAGGCGTCTTCGGCTACATCATCGGCGTCATCGCTAACAAGGTCATAAAGTTCAACATCCCTATCATGGAAGAAGGAAATTCAGACCTTTCCATGGCAGGCGCTATGGCCCTCTTGGGCTGGAGCTTTGCCATATCCGGAACCCTGGGTTATGCCGACATTTTGAAGGACGTGCTCATGACCGGCTACATAGCCATAATCTTCATTGCTGGAGGCCTGGCCATACTGCATCCATTCAACGCCAATTTGGGCCCGGATGAGAAGCAGGACAGGACCCTGGTAAACTCTGTGATGGTGAGCGGAATTGCCATGATCGCTACGGGAATTGCGGCCATACTGACCCAGGGACTGGCTGCGGGCCTACTGCAGCTTGTCATAGGCTTTGCCTTGTGGTTCTACTTCTTCAAGATGTACTACAAGCTGGTCAAGAGAGATGCAGCAGCGGTGGTCGGAACAGGACTATTGCCGCCAACGGTGCAATGAGGAGGTCTGGAAATGGGATTTGTTAGAGTTTCGCCAGAACTGGGCCTGATCTTCGATCCAATGAAAGGTGTGGTATCGGAGCAGAGGGCGGACGTGGTTCTGTACACTTTTGACCCGGTTTATGAAAGGGTGGAAAAGCTAGACAAGATAGCTGACGACCTGATGAACCAGCTTGTGCCGGATAACGAGCTTCTCTCGTCGTACGCCAACCGCGGAAAGGCCTCATACATCGCAGGCCTGTACACCAACATATGGATGGGCTTCATCATAGGTCTGGTGCTGTCATTCGTGATACTGCTGGTAATGGCAATCAACGACCCGGCAACGATGGGGATCGTCAGGAAGGCACTTGGCGGAGGTGCTTGAGGAATGGTGCTTAAAAAGAAGCCATCAGAGCCCTGGCCAACGATTACAGGCGAGTACGAGGTCGGAAATCCAGAGAGCCCTGTTGTGGTCTGTACATGCGGATCTCACCTTCATAATGCCGATCTGATCAAGGCGGGCGCAGCATTGGCAGGGCCATGCAAGACTGAGAACATCGGCATTGAGAAGATGGTGGCAAATGTCATCTCCAACCCCAACATCAGATTCGTCCTGATCACGGGAATGGAGGTCAAGGGACATATCACAGGACAGGCAGTCGAGGCTTTCACGCAAAACGGAATCGACAAAGAAGGAAGGATCATTGGAGCCAAGGGTGCAATCCCCTTCATCCAGAACCTGACGCCCGAGTCCATTGAGCGCTGGAGAAACCAGGTGCAAGCGGTCATGATGATAAACACCGAGGACATGGGAGCCATCACCGCAAAGATCAAGGAGCTGATCTCCAAGGACCCAGGCGCCCTTGATGTTGAGCCCATGACCATCGAGATCAAAGAGGGCGGGGGCGAAGAGGAGGCTGGTGGGCTGAAGCCCATGGCCGCTGAGATGGTTGAGGTAAGGTCGAGGATGCGCGGCATAGAGGCTGCTGTGATCAACACAGGTCTTCTCAACAAGCTGCAGGCAGGCATCTACGTCGGCAAGATCGAGGGAATTGCACTTGGCATGACCATGGTCCTCATCCTCTTCGGAATAATTCTGAGGGTGGCAGGAGGGAGGTAAAAATGGCTGAAGAGATCGAGTACGGTCAGGGAATTCCAACAGTTGTTGAGCCCAATATGCCTATGATAGACGCCATAGTCGAGAGCGTCAGGTACAGAGGGCAGCTCCTGGCCAGAGAGACCAAACTGAGCTCAGGTGTTCTGGCGACGGTCTCCATAGGATTTGCAATTGGCTTTGTCCTTGCCATTGTGATGATGCTCGGGCCATTTGCCTTCATGGGAGGGCTGTAAACTATGGCAGAAGACACAAAACCGATAGTACCCGTTGCCGTGGTCGACCCGGATCAACTCAGAGATATAATGGCAAGGCTGGAAAGGATCGAGGAGAAGGTGGAGTTCTACTCCTCTGAGAAGTGCATGAGGGCCGGCAAGTCCATCGGCAGGGATCTGGGCGCAGCCTATGGTATCTGCGCGGGGTTGATCTTGATATTGGCATACATACTGTTCGTATACGCAGGCAATTGGGTGAGGGTGATTTAGATGTTCAGATTTGATAGGAAGCAAGAAGTCTTCGATTTCGGCAAATTCAAGATAGGGGGACAGCCTGGTGAGTACCCCACATGCTGCATAGGCACCATGTTCTATGCCAGGCACAAGATCGTCTCGGATCCGGAGCACGGAGTCTTCGATAAGGCTGCTGCAGAGAGGCTCTGGAACACACAGGTGGAGATGAGCGATGTCACGGGCAACACATGCATGAATCAGATAGTCGCAGAGAGCAATGAGGCCATGGCCAAGGAGATCGACTGGTTCGTGGCGCTCTCCGATTATCCGTTCCTCATCGACTCCTCTGCACCAGAGGTGCGGGCCTTTGGAGTCAAGTACGCAACTGAGATCGGCGTTGCCGACAGGGCCATACACAACTCCATCAACGCCTCCATCACCGATGAGGAGCTGGCCGCAGTCAAGGAGAGCGATCTTGATGCTGCCATCGTTTTGGCCTTCAATGCCATGGAGAAGGGGACCAAGGGCAAGATGGATATCCTGACCAAGGCTGCAGGAGGCGCAAAGAAGGGCATGCTGGAGTACGCCAAGGAGTGCGGCATCACCAGGCCCCTAATCGATACAGCAGCAATGCCCCTTGGAGCCGGATCCGGTGCCACATATCGTGCCTGCATTGCAGTCAAGGCTCAGCTTGGCCTGCCAGTGGGCGGAGGCTTCCACAATGGTGCATCTGCCTGGGACTGGATGAAGAAGTGGAAGAAGCAGCACAAGGAGGCTTTCGCCCCTGTCGATATTGGCTCTAACCTGGTAGCCGGAATCGTGGGCGCTGACTACTACCTCTACGGGCCCATAGAAAATGCCCCCATGATCTTCCCTGCTGCTGCCATGATCGATATCATGAAGGCAGAGTCGGCAGAAGAGCTTGGCCTGCAGGTCCTGGCCGAGAAGCATCCAAGGAAGACGACGCTTTAAGTCGCCTTCTCTTTTTATATCTTTTTTCAGGGGGAATTTCTTGCCCCGCGTTGTTGTAAAAGCTGTATTTGAAAATGTCAAGTTCAAATGCCAGAGGTGCGGCTCATGCTGCCATCACAAAAGGCCTCTTGATTTCGAGGAGCTCATCCCAATGGAGAGGCTCAAGGAGTTTTGCGAGAGGTCAAATCTCATCTATCTCACTAAAAAAGATATAAACTCCATATCCAAGAGGACAGGCAAAGATCCTGTAAAATTCGTTGACACCCTCTACGATTATGATGGATGCTCTGTCAAAGTCGAGGACAATGCTCGCAAGGTAATCCTAGACCTTCCTGTGATGAAGAGCAAGGCAGATACTACCTGCGTCTTTTATGAAAATGGCTGCACCATCTATTCGGTTCGACCGATTGCATGCAGGCTCTTTCCCTTTAGGGTAGAGGAGGAGACTGCGTCCAATGGAGACACCCTGCTAAACATAAGCTACAATCCCACGTGTCCCGGGATTGGAAAAGGCGAGCCCGTAGATAGGAACAAGCTTGAGAGGCAGGTCTCTGAGCTGTTCATGCAAAGGGCGTCGGATATAAATCCACAATTGCAGAGGATGATAGCATCGGGCGCGATATCTGCAAATGCCAAGGTCTACAGGACTTTGCCAGGGAAAAGAGAGAAAAAATGAAGTGTCTATGCAAAATGCCCAGTCAGGGCTGCGATCATGAATATTATCGCAGATACGATTAGGAAGTAGAATCCTGCATCCTCTGAAGTGATTGAGCCTTTAACTATGACATCGTGCCCCACATTGGGCGCTCCATGTTGTGTGAAGTCTGACATTTAGCATCTCCTGTACTGCAGAAATCCTCTATTAGAGGACCTTGGTACAGACGATATTGATCCTTCCTCTTTATTTAAGCCTTTCTGCTTATTGATGATATATTTTAGAAAAATTTGGTAAAATGACTAAAATCATTACCTTTTTTCCTTTATTGAAGGATATTCATTTAGTATTTTTCCTTTTTTTGTTGTTTACCTTTTTTCCTAATACCCATTTCACCATAAAAGCTTGAGGATCATGCAGCAAAAGGTTTATCATGATCTGCTGCCAAAGTCGCTCAGAGATAGTCTGCCCCAATTTCCCAGGAGGTGAAAAGAGATGGATATAATGTCTCAGATATACGCTATAGTGATATTTGGCGCCCTTGTGGTTATTTTGCCAATGGTGCTGAACAAATGGTCGGATAGCAGGTCCGGCGTTAGATGATCCTGATAATAATCCAATTCATCCAGTCCTTGCAAGACCGGGACTGGAATTACCATTATCTCATTTTGCACTTCTTGTTGTAATGCGGGCATTTCGTATTTGTGCATACGTTCTCTCTCGCAGCCTCTGTGAGCTCCATCAGCATCATCTCAAGACGGTCTATTATCTCAAATCCCAATGATTCTGATTCAGCATCTTGCAAAGCCTTGGCAACTCTTCCCTTGAGATCCTGCGCCCCAGTTCGCCCTCCTCGCAGGGTTGATGCCTCCTTCTCAAGCTGCTCTACGAGGTCAATCCAGCTCATGCCTTCCCCAATCTTGCTCTCATGGGTCTTGCTCTCTGATCGATCTCCAGGCCAAGTATTCTCTCACAGCCTTCGAACACATCCCTGGCAATCAGGGCACATCCTCGCGCAGCTTCATATCTATCCAGGGCCCTTACATCTCTTCCCAGGAGATCTGCTACGCGCTCCACCAGCAATGGCGCCGGGCTTCCTGCTAAAAAAAGCTCAGGATACGCTTCGTGCCAGTCTCTTGAGAGGACAAGCATTGCATTGATCTCCATTGATGCAAACAGTGCGAGAGAGTCCACTGCCAGCATCCTCTCCTCCTGCGAGCACTCTTCCAGTGTGGCATGCCCGATTTTATTGAGGATTCCTCCGCAATTGAATGCTTGATTGGCAGCCATCCTGCCTGCATCCACTGCCCGGATCGCCTCCACATCCAGAGGACCCTGCGTCAGGCCGGGCGCAAAGATGGGTGCGTCGATGGCTCCGATGATCTTTCCCTTGATGACGCAAAAGGTCACTGTATTTGAGCTCGCATCGCAAACGATGAAGCTGGGAACGCCCTTTTTATAAACGCTGTAGGCCAAGCCCACCTTCTCCGGGCTCATGCCGTGGCTGAATACCTTGAGCCTTGGATCGATATCGCTCTGGCGGTGAATTCCGGGCAGAAGAATTGTGGGCCAGCCCGAGCCCGATATTGCCTCAAAGACCCTTGTGCCGCCACCCACGTGCTGCCCTGCGCCATCCTGCTGGATCAGGCCTCGATTGGGCGCATCCTCCAGCCGCATGATGCGTGAAATGCCGTCGCCCATGGAGTAGGTCAGTGCAACCAGATCGACCCAAGAGCAAAAAAGGCTCTCCCTGACCCTTTTTAGGATCTCCCGTGGTTCGAGCTGGCTTGCTTCGCAGCGTGAGAGCTCCCAGCAGCGCCCTTCTGAGGTGGCAAACCGGATTGCAGTGGTTCCATGATCGATGCCTAGGAACATGAGATCAGCTCAAGTAAGTCTCTTGCCAGCCTGATGCTATCTTCTTTGCTCCTCATAAGGGTATCCAGCCGAACGCATTCTCCCCTGTAGCTGCTAGCCTTATCTACTATGAATAGATCTACCTTGCCATAAAGGGAGATCACCCCCTCTTCGCTGGCAGGCAAGCCGCAGGCGCGCATGAAGTTAGCAGCCGGACCGCTCACAGGCTGCCCTCCAACAAAAGGGCTCATCGCTACTATTTTTTTGCCACTCAAGCGCTCCCGCACCCCTGGCAAGGCAAGTATAGGCCCTATGCTGGTCACGGGATTGCTCGGACCCAACAAGACAACCTTCTCCTCCTTGAGGAGATGGAGAAATCCAGGGCTTGGCCTGGCCTTTTCTATGCCTTTTAGCCGCAGGGAACGAACCGGCAGGTTCCCCTTCTGACCGACCCAGTAGTCCTGGAAATGCATCTCGCCCATGGGGGTGGAGATCATAGTGGAGACTGGATCGTCAGTCATTGGAATCACCCTCTGCTTTACTCCCATGGCCTGCGCCAGATGCCGCGTTGCATCTGAGAGGCTCTCTCCCTGGCGCATCAGGTCAGAGCGAAAAATTTGCACCGCACGGTCCCTATCTCCTAAAGCTAGCAGCTCTGACCTGCCAAGGCTGTGCAAGAATTCGTGGGTGAGAAAGCTGTCGCCCGCAATTCCCCACCACCTCCGCTCGTCGACGATGCCCGCAAGGGTGTAGAGCACTGTGTCCAGATCGGGCGTGACCAGATTTCCCGAGATCCACATGTCTTCGGCGGTGTTCACGACCACTGAAAGCTCATCGGGCTCAAGTTGCTCCTTCAAGCCCAAAAGAAGCTTGGGCGTGCCAGTGCCGCCGCTTGCAACAATCATCTCATACGTCCAATATGAGCATGCCAGTCTTCAGGCCTTCGATCTCTTCTCCGCTGAGCACAGATCGAACGGCCTTATCTGAGACGATGGCGCTGTTCCCAAGGGGATCTTCAAGTATGACTGTCAGCTTGAACCTGCCTTGCCGCGCAAGTGCGATGTTCTCCAGGATCTTCTCTCCCCTCAGGGTGCTCTCGACGCTGCCCGCGTCTCGCGCGGATCGAGTGGCAAAATCAACTACATCCTCGATCCTGGATAAGACGCCCTCCACATTGGAGACGTAGGACTCGGATGCGTGCCCAGGCTCAACATTCACGCCAAGCTCAGGAACGCGAATTGTGCCGCTGGAGGATCTGATCACCCTGGCGTCCATGTCATCAGGATCTGTTACCTGCAAAGTGAAGCGCGCAGGCTCTTTTTGACCTAATAAAATGGTATCGCTGTGCCTAAATCCGCATGTGCAAACGCCTGCAATGACCATGGCCTCCCCAAAGTAGGGTATCTCCTGGGTCTCCCAGTTGAACTGCATTTGGCGACTGCAGACGGGACAGTCACAGGCTGTTGTTAATTTCAATCTTTGCCTCCGACAACCTTCTCTCGGTCTATCCTAATTCCATTTGGCACCAGAACCACGAGGTCGTCACCTATGCCTGCAATATCCCCAGAGACATCATCAGCAGCTTTCTTCAGCTCCCCAATGGCCCTGTCCAAGGCGGCCTTATCACGTTTCAATCCTGCTATGTCCACCAGGATTATATTCCCTGCATAGATTTCCTGCTTGATCTCCGGTAGGACATCGATCTTCCCCAGTTCTGCTACCCTCAGGATGATATCCTGGGAGCTGCCCGCTCCCTCGAACTGGCCCAGATCCACCTCAGTGTAATCCTCCTCACCCACCTTACCTATAGCTTTGAGCTTTTCCAGAAACCCTGCCATCTAGAAACCCCTTGACGGAAAATGTGTATTATTATATTTATATCTACCGTCTCTAAATATCCACGAGCTTCATGCCCGCAAGGCCCATAGCAATCATGAATAACAAGACTGTCAGAGCAAAACAGGAAGACCTGAGCTCCACGGGCATGACCATCTGTGCCCCAAGGATGAGCGCTATCATGAGAAGCACGAGCCCCGTGCTTATGCCAATCTCAATCCAATTCTTATTCACGGACTTAGCAAGTCACGGCCCTAGCAGATATACTTTTTCTTTCTGAGGCCGTCCTCTCCAGCCAGGGCTGCAACCAGCTCTTGCGTCTTTGCGCCATGCCAGCCACGCCTGATGAACTGGGGATAGACCGGCAATCGCTCTACTAGTTCGTAGCCCTTGAGGCATGCTCTCAGCTCCTCAAGCGATGGCCACGGCCGATCAGGGTTTATCCTGTCTTGGGTCACTGGGCTCAGACCCCCAAGATCATTTGCGCCCGCCTCAACTGGAGGCAGAGGATTTACGAGGTTGGGTGGGACCTGCACAGCCACATCACTTGGCAGAATTCGCCTTGCCATTCTAACGACTGAGCAAAGCTCCCGCATGCTTGGAGCTTGCAAGTAAGCCAGCGCTGTGCCTGATTTGGGATCAAGCGGCTGGATTATCACCTCCTGAATGTGGCCATAAGCCCTGTGAAGATCTGCAATGGCCATCAAAGACCTCTCCCTATCAGCCCAGCTCTCGCCGATGCCTACCAATATTCCTGTGGTGAGGGGGATCTTCAGCCTGCCGGCCCTGGCGATGTGGTCCAGCCTGACATCCGGGTGCTTTCCTGGAGAGAGATCGTGAGCTGGAACAGTGGCTACCGTCTCCAGCATGAGCCCCATCGAAGCATTGTAGGGCTGCAGGCGCCGGAGGGCATCGTCCTCCAGAACTCCTGCATTTGTATGAGGAAGTAGCCCGAGCTCTAATGCAAGCTCGCAAAGCTCCACCAGGTAATCAAGGAGATTGGACACACCTGCACCATCCATGAGATCTGTGAAACCCGGCACCTCCCAGGGTCTCTCTCCAAGACAGAAGAGCGCTTCGGTGCAGTCCTCCTCTGCGGCGCAGGCGAGAAGGCGAAAAGCCTCGCGCCTTTTGAGCAGATGAGCTTCGCCAATCTCACGTCGGAAAGAGCAATAACCACAATGGTTTTTGCACAGGTCAGTTACAGACAGGAAGACATTTCGAGAGTAGGTGATGGCATGCATCTAGCGCCGGAACTCCACCAGCTTCAGGACATTTCCACGGGGACAATCTTCAGGAGCCTCGCCCACAACCTCGACGATTGTGCATCTCTCGCCATCCTTCAGCCCCGTGGGATGACACATCTCGTACATGCTGCAGTCAGTCTCATCGCATTTTACAGCCTCGAAGACGATCTTGGATCCAGGAAATGCCTTTCTGGAATCGAAGGCCGCAATTATCGGGCTCTCCGCCACTTCCACAGCGCGAACGCCTGCCTCGTGTATGGGGCACTCATGAATCAGCTCTCCGCGTGTCCCCACAACTCTATACCTCCTTTGGGGCTCAAGATTTATGCAAGTGTTTCTTAGCTTGCAGGATTCGCATTCTGGAGTCGCGCCCACGAAGGTAAATTCCATGCCTATGCTGGCCAGCTTCGTTCCAATCAGGGTGATTTGAGTGGTTGCTTCAGACATATTTTCGACCTCTTCTTCATCATAATCATATAATTATTATTCTTTAGATTATTCCTGTGGCCTCAGCCGCTCTAGAAGCAGCCTTGCGGTTAAGGCCAGTATCCAGAATTGTGTAGCGGTCAGGCCGAATCTTGTGGGCCGAGATCAGTGCCTCGATCACAGTCTCCGCATCAAGACCCAGCTGAGCTGCCACAGTAGGCGCTCCTACCTGGCTGAGAGCTGTGCGGATCATCTTCCAGTCTCCGCCATGCAGATACATCATGATAATTGTGCCAAGGCCGCACAGCTCGCCATGCAGAGCCCTCGCGGGTGCGATGAGGTTCACTGCATGGGCAAACTTGTGCTCCGAGCCGCTGGCTGGGCGAGATGAGCCCGCAATGCTCATGGCCACGCTGCTGGATATGAGTGCCTTTAATACGATCTTGGCAGACTCTTCAAGGCCCGGGCGAATTTCGGGCGCAAGCTCTACGATCATCTGTGCAGTCATCCCTGAGAGGGCAGACGCATATTCGCTGTACTCCTCGTTTCTGAGCCTGTGCGCCAGTTTCCAGTCAAGGATGGCTGTGTAATTTGAGATTATATCGCCGCAGCCGGCTGCAAGCAGCCTGGCGGGCGCCTGCGATATTATTTTTGTGTCTGCCACAATGGCCAGGGGCGCCTGAGCTGGGACGGACGTCGTCTCTCCGTTTACAGTTAAAGATGCCTGTGCAGAGCAGATGCCGTCGTGCGAAGCAGCGGTTGGCACAGACAGGAATGGGATGTTCCCTCGGACAGAAGCGAGCTTGGCTATGTCTATCGATCTGCCCCCTCCGGCTCCGATGAGGAAACCCGCGCCAATCTCGCGCGCCAGGTCCTTAGCACGCTCCACTTCATCCATCTTCGATGCGCTGGTGATCAGGGTCTCGGGCTGAAAACCGCTCTCCTCCAGCAGCTCAAAAATAGTTCTGCCCACCACTTTCTCTGTATTCGGGCCTGTGACGATGACGGCACGGGGCAAAAGCTTGAGATCTTTGCAGATGTCCGGAAGCTCCATCACAACTCCGCCGCCCACCGCAACCTTTCGCGGAAGCTCCATCCATCTAGATACGACCAACAGCCTCACCAGCTAAAAACAGGCTGTACAGTTAATGTGATCTTTGCATATAAAGCTATATCCAACTCATATGGTGACGATCTCTGATCGGAGATCACAAAGTATGCGGTCGCGGATCTGGTTGACAGCAGAGCTGGTCCTGTTCCTGGGGCGGGGCAGTGAAATCTCGATTATGTCTTTGATCCTGCCGGGGCGCGCAGACATTATAACAATGCGATCTGCGAGGTAGATGGCCTCATCCACGCTGTGCGTCACGAAGACCACAGTCTTTCTCTTCTCCTCCCAAATGCGTAGCAGCTCCGACTGCATGATGTTGCGAGTCTGGGCATCCAGGGCTCCGAATGGCTCGTCCATGAGAAGGGCCCGGGGATCATTGACAAGGGCCCGCGCGATGGCTACGCGCTGTTTCATCCCCCCGGATAGCTCATGAGGATAGCGGGCTTCAAAGCGCTCCAGGCCCACCATTTTAAGATACTGCCTGCCCCTGGCCTGACGCTCGGCAGCTGGAACGCCCCTCAGCTCCAGGCCGAAGGCAACATTGTCCAGGACAGTTCGCCAGGGAAACAATGAGTATTCCTGGAAGACCATCCCCCTCTCTGGCCCAGGCCCTCTTATCGGATCTCCTGCCAGTGTTACTGTGCCAGAACTCGGCTCCTCCAGCCCCGCGATAATCCTGAGAAGTGTGGTCTTGCCACATCCCGATGGGCCTATGAAGCATACGAACTCATTCTCCTCGATGCTCAAATTGATGTTGCGCAAGGCCTCCATCTCCTTGCCGTCCGAGTAGAAGAGCTTGTACAGGCCCCTGATCTCCAGCAGTGCCATTCAAGCTCATATCAGGCAGGTAATGTATAGCTCTTTCTATTCAGGAAAAGGCGTGTGGAGTCCTCGCAGTTGGGTCAAAATAACACCAAAATCTTTAAGGCTGATCGATTGGATTCTATAATGGTGATTTTATGAAAAAAGTAAACACGATGCTTCTGGCCTTTTTACTGCTGCTTGCAGCGAGCTTTTCCGTATCAGCTTCTGAGGAGAACGTCTCCAAGCTGATAGTGCAGGGCGAGGGCAAGGTCAGCGCTGTTCCTGACATGGCGACGGTCGTTCTGGGCGTCGAGGCACGCAATGCCAGTGCTCTTGTAGCTGCAAAGGAGAATGCCAGGCTGATGAATGAGACGATATCAGCACTGCTATCTTCTGGAATCGCGAGCGCTGACATTCAGACAAGCCACTTTAGCCTTACGAGCCTGCCGCAAGAGGAGACGAAAGCATCAGGCGAGATGCAGAAAGCTCCAGAGTTCATTGCCACAAGCCAGGTCACTGTGAGGCTGAACAATACTGCAGATGTGGGCCGGGTCCTCGACGCAGCCGCAGCTGCAGGCTCAAATAGCATTAAGGACTTGAACTTCGACATCCGAAACCCGCAGCCTGAGAAGGACAGGGCATTGACATTGGCCATTGCGGATGCCAGGCGCAAAGCAGAAGTGGCAGCGGAGGCTGCAGGAGTTGAGCTTGGCAGAGTGCTTGAGATCGCAGAAGGATATGGATATGTGACGCCTGCGGCCAAGAGCGCAATTCAGTTCGATGTCGCCACACCAGTTCAGCCTGGAGAGATGGAGGTGACAGCCAGCGTTACCTTGACGTACGAGGTATCCTGAGCTGGTGTAACTGCGATCTTTTTTTTAGCAGTACATCGGCTCGGGCGGCCCCGATGCCTTGCTCGTCTGTCCTTCGCCAAAGACCTCCTGGAATTTCCATATGATGTAAAGCTCGCATTTGAAGTTCTCGCGCACCGCCTCCATGAGCTTGTTCTTGGTCAGGCCGTCGTAGTAGATCTCCCTCGTGAAATGGATGCCTTGCAGGTCGCCTCTCTCCGACTCGATCTCGAAGCTCGACTGCTGGAAGAGCAGGTCATAGCGCATCTGCCAGAGCAACTGCTCCTTCTCCTTGGGGGGCATTGCCACGATTGCCTTTTGGTGAGCCTCGGCCAGCCTGATTCTGCTGAAGACGACGATCATGTCCTCGCGGTTCCTGGGCTGAATGATGCTGACGTGTCTGCCGGTGCGAGCAGGGTACTCGGCAGCAATGTGAAAGTGCAGGTTCTCGTCCTGTACAGTCTCCTTGAAGAGCCCCTCCTGGGTGAGCCAGGACTGGATTTTATCGCGGGTCTCAATGATCTTCTGAGCTGTCATCTCATCGCCACTTTTGCAATAATCCATTGCTTCCTAATGCGGGGGCGCAAACTCCTGCCTTCAGGGCAATAGTTACTCAAGCACCACATGCAGCGGGAACTGGTGAGTCCCCAGCTTCCCCTCATAGTTGGCGGCAGAGATCTTCAGGACGCCCGGCACGCGGCAGGCAGCATTGATGCCAGATCTCATGGACTGCTGGATGGCGTCTCTGTTCACACCGTTGATCACGATCTCATAGACGCAGGAGACATCCTCTGCAAGCGTGCAGACGCCGTCCTCCCGCAGAGATGTGCAGAATGCTGTGTTGGTCGAAGCCTTCAGGAATTTGTACCTGGAGCCGACCTTGGAGCCGCTTGATACCACTCCTCCGGGAAATGGGGTTATTGTGCCCTCGAGCTTACGAATGGCATCTGTTGCAGCCTCAGCCGCGGTCAGGGCTGCCATCTGATTCTGGCCCAGGATCAGGAAGTTTCCGCCCGCTATTCCATCGACTGCCCCAAAGCTCTGCTCGATTATAAAATCGCCCGACATCAGCGGTATCTTCCAGACATTCCTTCCGAACAACTCTACCTGCTTCTGGTAGCCGTCGCCAAAGAAGCTCAATTTCTTCCCGGTATCGAATTGCTTCTCTGCCTCCGGCATACCGCTGAAGGCTGCAGCAGTTGGTGCTGTCAGGACACACTGTCCCAGTCGATTCATCAAGGAAGCTTCAAGGTTCTTGTAGCCCATGTTGCAGATCAGGATGTTGACGCCCGGCCTGCCATCTGGCGTTCGGCTTCCGTCAACTATGCACTCGACGCCCGCCTCAGCAGAGCATCCAATGACGGACGTTCCAAATCCCGTGGCCTCGCGAGCCGCCTCCAGAGCCCAGCGCTCTGTTACGGCAGTGATCAGCACCCTTGCTACCTTTATGGGAAAGCCTTCTGCAAAGGTATCCTCTATTTGCACACCATTGATCTCCATAACAACCCTCTAAAGCGGATTATAAACCGCAAGATCAAATCCTTTACCTAGCCCCGCCAGTGCAGCCGCAGCACACACCGGCCTTTCGAATGGCAGGTCGAATGCCTGACGGGCGATCTCTTCTGGGCCATGGCCGCTCATCGGGATTGATTCGAAATCAGTCATCTCATATGTCGCGACCATGAACGCCTGGCCGTCTGCCAGCCTGAATTCTTTGACACGCAGCTCATCCTTCTTTGCAATCCCAAGCCACCCAGCATCACCCTTTACAGCACCTGCCAGACGGGGCGTGTCCAGCTCGTCCCTCTCGTAGCCTAGAGCCACAAGGCTCAAGGAGATCGCATCCAATGGACGCATTCCATCCTCGATCTTCTCGACGATCGTGTCGGCCTGAGTGCCATTGGCAACGACTGCAGCATCATCCAGAACATGGATGCAGTTGTATGCGATGTATGGGTTCTTTGCCAGGTCTGCTGCGTTAATCGGAGAGACCAAAATGCTCTTTTCTCTGATCTCGGCTCTTCTGCTCGGAAAGGAGAGGGAGGAGACCCTGTAAGCCACCCAGCTCCTATTATCACTTCGGCCAATCGCCACTATCCGGCCGACGTACATATTCAGTCAACCAGCTTGTACTTGGTTATGTTCTTGTCCGCGATGGCCTGTATCTCCTTTTGTATATCTCCGCCTTCGGGCTTCTTGAAGAGATGCTTGTACCTGCCCTGAACCTTGAGGTACTCCTGAACTGGCTTTGGCCTGCGAATCTTCTTGACGCCCGTCAGCTCCCCATTCACCCACTCTGCAAGTGGCCAAAGGCCAGTCTCTACTGCGAGCCGTGCTATCTCAACCATGGTGCCAGCATCGAAGGTCCATCCGGTGATACAGGGCGCATTGACCTGAATGTAGGAGGGGCCATTTGCCTGCAGGGCACTCCTTACCTTTCGTCTCAGATCCACGGGATACGCAACAGACGCCGTTGCTACGTACGGCACTCTATGAGCTAGCGCTATGGCAGGCATGTCCTTCTTGGGCCTCGGATTGCCTGAGGATTTGGAGCCCGGAGGCGTTGTGGTGGTTTGGGCGCAAAAAGGCGTAGATCCGCTCCGCTGCACGCCTGTATTCATGTAGGCCTCATTATCATAGCAGACATAAAGGACCTTGTGGCCGCGCTCGAACATGCCTGAGTTGCAGCCCATGCCGATATCGAATGTGCTGCCATCTCCTCCGATGACGATGACGTTGGTGTCCTTGCATCGCCGCTTCATCATCACCTCAACGCCTGAGGCCACCGCGGATGCATTTTCGAATAGGGAGTGAATCCATGGAACGCACCACGCGCTCTCTGGGAAGGGCGTGGTAGTAACCTCAAGGCAGCCCGTGGGCGATACCACGATTGTGTTCGGGCCCGCAGCATCTAAGACGAGCTTGATGGTCGTGGGCATGGCACACCCAGCGCAGGCCCTGTGCCCCGGTG
>JAUCQD010000182.1 GCA_030372945.1 Methanothrix sp.
CTATTAGTATATAGATTTTTGCATAGTGATGTGCTATGATTTATTAAAATATAACCAATAACAAATATCAATCAAATGGAAGAAATTCGGTTGGATCTGTCTATTGTAACGCATATTTGTCGTCAAATACATCCGACATAGTTCATACTATTACTATACCATCAGAATTATTTTTTATCTTGAGAAGACCTCCGATCAGTAGGATTTCAAAGACTTGAGCTTTTCTATCTGCCTCATTATCTGCTCAGATTCCTTCGCCTTCTCCTTCTCAAGATAATCGATTATCTCAGGAAGGCTTCTGTTCAGCTTATAGATACGATACGGCCTGCCTTTTCCCGGGTTTTTCTCGTCCCTCTCAGAGATCCAGCCCATTTTTCTGATCTCTCTCATAGCAATGCTCACTTCTGGCTGCCTGAGATCCGAACCTATCTCAATCTCGCGGGATGTAGCCTCTGCCACGCCTGCCAGGTATGTCAAAACCTTGGCTACATTCCTCTTGAGGCCAACCTTCATCAGTATGGATGCAAACTCATCGCGCTCAACCTTCGGGTCCGAGCCGGCGGATGTATTCAAAGCGGTCACCAGGCGCATAACGAGTGATAACATATATATAAGTTTCGTTGAAAATAATTCCATTGAACAGGAATTCGATCAATCTTTTAAATTATTTTTTATTTGAACGCAATGACGCCCGTCAAGCTGATCAAAGAGAAGTCACAGAAGGTCGAAGCGTAGATAAGGCTACAGACATGCCTATCTCGGAGGCTTAAATGCATATCATGGAACTTCTGGGCAAATCCAAGGTCAAGGTCGAGCACGAGATGGTGCAGGAGGCAAGCGAACCATTGATCGAATGGTGCCCTCTCTTTGACAAAGTCAGAGGAATCAAAAAGGTGACACAACAGGCGGCTGCGGCGAATATGGAGTTTAGAATTAAGGAGCATGGGATGTTCTCGCCAAGGCGCAAGCTGGAGATGGGGACTTTTGTAGGCTTCGGGGCTTCTGAGTCGATGATGACAGGACTTGAGAAGGGCATAATCGATGCTGCTGTCACAGTTTGCGACGGCGCTGGCACTGTCATCACGTCAAATCCAAATCTCGTGCAAGGCATGGGCGGCTGGATATCAGGATTGACGAAGACAGATCCAATCTCAGAAGTGCAGGAAGGAATCGTGGCCAGGGGTGGACATGTGCTCTCAGCTCATGATGCCAAGATCGA
Source organism: Methanothrix sp. (assembly GCA_030372945.1). GTDB lineage: Archaea > Halobacteriota > Methanosarcinia > Methanotrichales > Methanotrichaceae > Methanothrix. The sequence continues at coordinate 1,220 of JAUCQD010000182.1, forward strand.
CCAGGTAAAAGGGGCAATTTGGGCGGCATCCAATGGCTATAAACGGTTTGCGGTCACCGTAGCAGACGCACAAGCGGCAGAGAGACTTCGTGAGCTGGAAATTGCGACCGGGACACGGATAATGATAATCGGGGTGCACCTCACGGGCATAAGCTCCAAAGACGCTGAAAGGCTCTTAGCCTTGGCGGACATTGTTACGAGTTGTGCCTCCAAGCACATCCGAGAAAAGGTCAGGCCTCTGGTGCAGGTGGGCACCGCTGTGCCCCTGTTCGGCCTGACCCAATGGGGCAAGGAACTGCTGGTGGAGAGGGCAAAAGCGGTTGAGCAGCCACTGCTAATCAATACAATGCAGCTGCCTGTCCTGCCTGAGAAGAAACAGCCCCGCCCATTAGTGTGAAGGACTGCAATTTCAGGGACATGGCAAAGTCAGTATCGAGGCATTTCCTGTCTCGATATTATTTCTCATATTTGTGTATCCCATATAGGTTCCGCTCATACTGTAGGCTGTGATCCCACCCGGGCCGCCTCGAACTATTGCTCCGACCTTGGCCGTTCCCTGGACTTCGGAATGGACATCGTACACCGAGACATTGTCGTCCTGCCTAATTGTCGTATCCTTGATTAGATCCTTCAGGTCTGAGTAGCTCTCTGAGTAGACCGATCCGACCTCGTAATTCTTAACGCACAGGGCATTTTTAAGATCGCTTTGAGTAAGTGGCTGAGTATACGACCGAGATTGATAGACGCCCCATTCATTGAGATACATGTCATCAGTGCCATCTCCATAGCCTCCGAAAACCTGAGCATCGATGGTTCGAGAGACTACACCGCTTCCACGCGTTCCAGTAACAGCCTTCTGTCCATGGTAGCCCGACTCAGTCTGGTAGATCCTCTGGTCTGTTATGAATCCTGAGCTATAAATCCAGGAATGCTCGGTGAGGTTTACTGGTGTCCCATCGGCTGTATTGGCAAAAAATGTTGTGCCAGCAATGCATAGTGCCGAAACCAAGAGCAATCCAAGAAACCATCTCATCTGCATACCTCAACCCTTGCGGTCATATGAAGGCGCTTTTGAATATAAATCTGATCCCAAGCCCTTTGTCGGCAGAGCTCTCCTTCTGCTGCGGCCTATCTCCGCCAGACGCCTGTCCAAAGCAGCCTTCAGGTCAGGCAAAAGCCCGGCTCCACAGGAGTCCAACCTTGCGGCGATAGCCAGCTTTCCAGCCAGAGCCCTGGCAGTCTTGCCCCTGAGCCTCTTTGGGAGGCCAATCACTGCAGGATGGCGGTAGATGATTCCGTGCTTGGGCGAAGGGGCATGACCATGCAGATGCTTGAAAAGGGACTTCTCAGCGCCGATGATCTGAATGCGGCTGGAGGGCATCTTTGCCAGCGCTCGCAAGCCACCAGATCTGGAGATGAGCCTTGCAGCCAGAATTGGGCCTGCGAGGCTTGAGAGATTGGGGGCAATGCTCTGCACTGAGCGACTCACCTCCGCTTCCATTGCGGCACGTGATCTTCTGAGGCAAAGAATTGTTCTTGCCAGCTCGCCTGTGACAGCATCATTTGATAGGACCTCTGCCAGATCCTTCCCGTGCACAATCTCCTGCCTGCGCAGGCGGGACCACTCGTAGAGCCGCTCGTCCAGCAAATTCACGACCCTGTTGAGG
>JAUCQD010000183.1 GCA_030372945.1 Methanothrix sp.
TCTTTGAATAGTGCTTGCATGAAATTAATCAACTATGCAAGCAAGTTCCAAACTTGCTCATTCATAGATCTGGATCATAATTTACTGAGTACAGGAAGAAGAACATCGTAATTCGTGAGCGTCTTTACACCTGCTCTCAATAAAACTCCATCCAACAACAGATTAATCTTTTGACAAGCGGTTATCTTTTTCCCATCGACGGGTAATTGTCCAGGCCTGGCATCATTAGCAGCACCAGGGCTGCGGAGATGAGAATAAAGGCGGTATCTGCCCTGTCAATGGGATTCATTGGTATGGCCTCCTGGTGGATGTTTTGTCCCATGGGGTTCAGCAATCTCGATGCCAGGTTACCGGCCTTTTGCTTTGTGTCCACAGATGCTGCCGGATTATTTAGGCAGGCTGGTTTTCCGTATTATGCCCGGGAGAGCCCGGAATCAACTGGCTGGCACAAATATGTGCACATGAGAGAATAACGGCACTAAAATGAACAATATTAGATTTTTCTAGACCATGGTGTGTCTATTCGTCACTCATGGTCATGGCTTAAGGATCCGGCCCTAGGCAACTATCTGGGGGCGCACGCTTATACATGTCAAGTGTGGAGTCTTCTGGCACTGTTCTCGCATAGGACTCTAAGCAATACATAAATCCATCAGGACATGTTGACATGTGCGGCATCATAGGTATCTACGACCACAACCATCTGGGCGGCATCAGGGAGCAGGTGCTCAGGGAAATGCTTTCCAGCCTGGTCCACCGGGGCCCTGACGGACAGGGGATCTACCGGGACAATTCCGTTGTCCTTGGCCACAGGAGGCTCTCCATAATAGACCTGTCCACGGGCGCACAGCCCATGGCCAATGAGGACTCCTCCATCCACGTATGCGCCAACGGAGAGATATTCAACTACAGGGAGATCGCTTCCGATTTGGAGAAGCGCGGACACAGCTTCAGGACGACCTGTGACATTGAGGTGATCCTTCACCTGTACGAGGAATATGGCACTGGGCTCTTGGAACATCTGGAAGGGCAATTCGCCTTTGCTCTGTGGGATGCAAAGGCAAAAAAGCTTGTGCTCGCACGCGACAGATTCGGGATATGTCCTCTTTACTACAGCATGCACAAGGACATGCTCGTCTTTGCCTCAGAGATCAAGGCCATGATGCCCTTTCTTGGAAGGCTTAGGCTCTCGCCTGAAGGCATGGCCCAGGTATTCACCTTCTGGGCACCTGTGGCCCCAAGGACGGCATTCGATGGCATAAGGCAGCTCAGGCCAGGCCAGTGCATGGTCTTCAGGGAGGGATCGACGGAGTCTTATCAGTACTGGGATGTAAGGTTCCCGGCAAGTGGAGACCATGACCTCATTGAAGAAGGGAAGGCCATGGCCATGATCCATGACCTCCTGGACGAGTCCACCTCCATGAGGCTTCGCTCCGATGTCCCTGTGGGAGCGTACCTAAGCGGCGGGCTCGACTCCAGCATCATCTCCGCCCTGGTGAAAAGGCATGTGCCTGGAATGGAGACCTTCTCGGTGAGCTTCTCGGATCCCTCCTTCGATGAGTCTGCGTTCCAGGAATCCATGGGCAGAAGCCTTGGCACGCATCACCACGTGCACAAGATAGGCTATGAAGACATAGGGTCTGTCTTCGAACAGGTGGTGTGGCATGCTGAGACACCCGTATTGCGATCGGCCCCGGCACCTATGTTCCTTCTTTCGCAGCTGGCCCGTGAGAACGGCATCAAGGTGGTCCTCACGGGTGAGGGAGCAGACGAGCTCTTCGGCGGGTATGACATCTTCAAGGAGACTCTCATCAGGCGCTTCTGGGCCAGGCAGCCTGAATCAGCAGCAAGGCCACAGCTGCTGTTTGCTCTCTATCCCCACTCGCCAGTGCAGATGAGGCGATCGGGGCGCATGCTCATTTCGTTCTATAGGGAAGACCTCATGAAGACAATGCACTTCGGCTACTCGCACCTCCCCACATGGCGCACCACTTCCGCCATACAGCAGTTCTTCTCCGAGGAATTCCGCATGACAATCAGTGCATACGATCCGGTCACAGAGCTGGAAGAGCTCATTCCCGGGGAATTCTCATCTTGGCATCCCCTGAACCAGGCCCAGTATCTGGAGATCAAGTTGCTGCTGGCGGGCTACCTACTCTCCTCCCAGGGCGAGCGCATGACCATGGCCCATGGTGTGGAAGGCCGCTATCCCTTCCTGAGCCACCGCCTCTGCGAGTTTGCATCGCGCCTAAGCCCGCACCTGAAGCTCAAGGGGCTCAAGGAAAAGTACATCCTCAAAAAGACCTTCCGGCATGAGCTGCCACCTGAGATCTTCTCACGGGTGAAGCAGCCCTACGGTGCTCCCAACAAAGAGGCGTTCTTCTGGAACACCCACCCCAGAAGCAATATCGAGCCGTACCTGGGGCGGGATTCCATTGTCTCGGCAGGTGTATTCGATCCTGACCGGGTGGAGTCACTCATGGCGAAGTGCGCACGCCAGGGGCGCATGAGCTTCAGGGACAACAGCGCCCTGCTGGGCATTCTGTCCACCCAGATGCTCCTGGATCAATTCTGCTGAGGCCGCTAGGGCATCAGCCGGCTCGGGAGTTCGCACGCTGAACAGAAAGGCCTTGGTAATCCCTCCACATATGTATAAACTGTGCATGTGCAACTCATGCAATAAAATCATGAAGGAGAAGGGCCATGGTCATTGATTATCATTCCTCATATAGAGGAGAGGGTTATGAAGGTTGATGAGCTTATCAGGGAGATTTTGATAAGACCTTGCTTTTATTTTAAGTAAGTATAGGGAAGTCACGGGATAATTTTGGGCACAAGATGTAGGCAGTGTAAAGCAAGATAGATTTCGGGATTGTCAAGGGTGTGTATCTTTAACGCTTTGTCGGCGTTATAGTCTCATGAATATTACGTTTCTCCCCGGAATCCAGGTAAACCTACCCAGTACACATATTTTAAGATGCGTTAGAAAATTATGACTGAATGTAATCATCCCACGAGTATTTGGGGTTGCCGTAAATCATGTCAAAAGGTGGTTGAATTTGAAGGTCAGCAGTGGCGTATTCGATATTTGGCGGATCATGAATTTTGGGCAGCGGTCTTGACCTGACCGGCCAGAGTCCCAGGTACTTGAGAATATTGCGGATGACTTGCGCGTCTTCGATGAAAAGGAAGCTTTAGGGTTGCTCGCTGATTACGCATCGAAGTCTTGCATCTATCCAAATACATTGATCCTGTTGACTTCAGGAAGTACAGCGCAGAAAAAATCTCTTGACGGGATTTTCAACGTCAGTTCAGCAGAATTACACTGTTGCACCTACAAAGTCTCAGTTTTTTGGTGTCGTTAAAT
>JAUCQD010000184.1 GCA_030372945.1 Methanothrix sp.
ATTATATACATAGCACATTATTATAATACATGAGCCATTAGTATTTGTCAATACCCTGTTTCCATATTCATCGGGGAAAGGAGAGAAGAGCATGGACGATTGAAGAGAAGATCGCCGTCAATGGTGAATATGAACCGTAAGAAAAGGAGGTGGCGTTCGTTCCCTTCCGAATGAGACAGAGCAAAGAAAGGAGACTCAAATGGACAAGACAAGGACACAGAAATGGGCGATAGAACCGTTGGTTGGTCTAGGGCACAATGCCCTGATCTACGCACAGCAGGGATCAGGAAAGAGCTGGCTGGCATGGTTTATGGCAAGAGCAGTATCGAAGGGCGATCCGTTTCTAGGCAAATTCAAGACCACCAGAGCTAGGTGCATTATCTATGATGAAGAGACACCAATATCAGACCTTGCCGACAGGACGAACTTGGTCTTCGGTCAAGGGAGAGTGTCGAAGGCCCAAATATTCAATCCCCCACAAGGAACTGATCCAGACACATACCTAGCAGGACTGAAAGCCAAGGGAACGCGAGTCCTGATATTCCCTCAGGGTTCATTCTCCCTAGGACACAAGAACCCAGTCAAGAGGCTCAGGCAGGACATCACTTCGTTTGACGCTGATATGGTGATTCTCGACAACCTTAACGCCATGCAAGGCAATCTGAAGATAGAGAGAGATAATTGGGCCGTTGCGAAGGTGAGGTACATCTTGCGACAAGTCAGGGTGGTTAGGCCCAATCTGACGATTATCATCATCCACCACCAAGGAAAATTGAAGGAGAGGGGGCCAAGAGGAAGTTCTTCGATCCTGGATATGTCCGACACCTCATTCAGACTACAGAGAATCCAAGATGATCCACTACAGTTTGCTGTGGTGCAGGACCAGAGGAAGAGGAAGGTGCTGGTCAAACCGTTCCTGTTGGAGCTTACAGAGAAAGAGGGCGGCCAACTTGATCTGACCTATGTGGAAGAACTGCCTGACGGAGGCGTTGAAGAGGTAACAGAGGATGCTGTGGATATAGCGGAATATGTACTCCTTCATCGTGGAGCCTCCTTTACGGTGAAGTCCATCAGAGAAGAGACCAGGGGAAGATTCTCTGAAAGTACCATCAGAGATGAACTCAAGGCGCTGAAGAGGAATGGCTTCCTTGAGGTGGATCGCCTATCACACAATCAATTCCAGTATCGGCCGAATCAGAGCGATACCCCTAGGAATCCGTATTTGAGAGCGCTTCTGAAGAAGCTGGAGGATAGGGGGCATACTGATTTGATGGCCAAATCCAAAGCTGAAGATGACTTGAGAGGAATCCGATTAGGTGACCTGATCTTCCTGAAGGAAATAGCGAACAGACCATAGTAGAAAAACTGGAAAACTACTTGCGGCTTCGCCGCACGCCCCGAAGGGGCGTATGTACTTTCCAGTTTTTCAGTCTTTTCATGTATCCAACGTGACAATTGAAAGGAGAATGAAAATGGTCAAAGGGATATTGAACGCAATCATACAGGAGAGCAATGCCCAGCTACCGCTAGATACTCTGTATCTCAGGGATGGTGAATCCGCCCATATTAGGTTCCTAACGAAGATTGGTGAGGGCGTACAGGCTGATTGCCACAGGATGCGAAGCGACACTGGCAGAAGGTGGATATGGAAGCTCTGTCCAGGGGAAAGCCTCTGTATCTACTGTCAGAAGGGGAATAGACCGACCATCAGCATGTTCTTCCTTGTCTTTGTGTACAGCATCAACCATACGCCATACAGCGCCAACAGGAATCCAATGTCGAAGCAATGGACGGCGTTGCAGGAGAATGGGCAGACCTTCTACAAGGAAACGGTCTGCAGGCCGATGATCCTTAGGGTGGGCATAGGGAAGAATGCCGTCATGCGAAAAAGGCTGGTTGATATGTCCCAGAAGTTCGATGATCTAACGGACAGGGATTATATCTTCAGGCGTACTGGTAGTGAGCTGGTGGACACAGAATACACGTTTGAACCTAGGAACCCTTCACCAATGCCACCAGAGCTTACTGCACTGAAGGACGCTTTGCCCTGCATGACAGACATTGTGACGAATGAAGACCACCATACTGGATAGCTGAATGCCTTTCAGAGTGGGAGATGGGCCGAAGCCACATTGGCCTGTCTCTCACCATCTCTCAGCCATCACAAGGGCAGATCGCAATCTGCTTCCCGCATTATGTTGAAGCAAGCGGCGCAACACCAACATGGATGGGATTCTGGGAAAGTGGGTATTACATGTCCCACAGGATCACGTTCACGATATTGGATTTGAGGTGATTGGATTGGAGCTTAAATGTTTCAGTCCTATTTGACAAATAGTGGCAATTGATGCTATGCTTGTTGCGACCACTGCCTTGCTTGGAACTCAGAACGGCGAGAGCAGCGTATTTCGGTAGGAGGTGTGCCTTGGAGCATGATGACAGTCAGCAAGAAGGGCAAGATGAGCAGAGGAGGAACTATGGCAATGTACTGCCGCTGGTCTCCTCTACGCTGTTTGCAGGTACTGCCAGTGGAATGCATGAGGGAGGACGGTTGAAGAGCATCGACAGAAGGCTCAAGAGTCTCGAGAATAACGCAAGGAGCCAAGGGATTTCTTTCAGAGATCAGATCATGGAGACAGAACTACCAGTACCCTCACTACGTCTGTACACACTTTGCCAAGGTTCTCTTTGATGCAGCTACGGTGAGAGGAATCCGATGTGGTTATGTTACTGTCCAGTTTGAGAACAAGGAGGCTCACGCTATCGTTGCCTTTGAGACCGACTACGGACTGACCTACTTCGAACCACAGACAGGAGACCAGGAGTATCTTGAGATAGGGAAGCCTTACGGAGCCAACCTGGACGGCGTACCATCAGATTGCCCAATTGCTGGCATAAGCATCGAATGGAATGATAAGATGAAGCTCAGATTCGTCACATGTGAATACGACCACTATCTGTGGCCTGTGCGCCATGATGAACAATACCCGATAACCTGCCCACTGTGTGGGGGGTGACAGAATCATTTCTTCTGAACTTGGAGCGCTGTAGATGCCTCTGTCCGATAGGGATTACATGCGAAAAGGGCATCCTCCTGCTTGCACTTGTGTGGAATGCGAGAAACGAAGATCACGCAAGGGCAGATGGTTCTGGCAGAGGAAGCCAGCCGTCAAGAGGAACTGTCCCCACTGCGGTAGCCAGAAGACATACTACAATACACACTTCCGTTCGTGGAAATGTGCCAGTTGTGAGAGGAGCTTCGGCTTTGAACGCCAATCCCTCTGGAGCAGGACTATTGGAAAGCTGCTGTCGAAATAGTGGTCTGATCCGTTCCATTAGAGAAAGAAATCGGCCCATTATTAGTTCAATAGCTTCAGTCCAGAATTCCTTTCAGCACTATATTGACAATAACAACGCTCCAATGATAATATTCCCACCACTATCCCAATAGATAATGATCAACGAAATTCTTCGAATCTGAAATAGGTCAGCAACCAGAGAATCTCCGCAATGCAAAAGGGGGAAGTCATGAAGAACACAACCAAGGCTATTGCGCTGCTGCTTTGTCTCGTGTGCCTATTTTGTGGGGTGCGCTGTACAACCGATACTGTCGCCCCATCTATCTCTGACGTTTCTGCCTCTGTCACATCATCCAGCGCCACAATTACTTGGACTACGGATGAGAAGGCTACTTCAAAGGTTGAGTATGGAGCAACTTCCAGCTATGGCGAATCATCTTTACTGGACAGCAGCTTGGTGACCAGCCATAGCGTTGATCTGAGCTTTCTGAGTGCTGGTACCTACCATTATCGAGTCATATCAAAGGACGCTGCTGGCAATGAGGCAAAATCAGGGGACTTCACTTTCACTGTGTGCGACATCATGGCACCAATAGTCTCCAATGTTGCAGCTTCGGAAATCACTCAGACCTCCGCAAAGATCACCTGGACTACTGACGATCCCTCCACCAGCCAGGTAGAATACGGCCCAACCTCTGACTTTGGAATGACATCCGCTCTGGACACCAACTTGGTCACTTCTCACAGCGTTACCCTCACAGGGTTGATTCAGGGAACATACTACTACTACAAAGTGAAGTCGAAAGACGCATGTGGCCAAGAAGGGTCATCCATAACGTGGGACAACTTCATCACCCCAGCCCAGCAGAATCTGTCAGTAGGGCAAGCAACACAGAATGCTGTCCAGAAAGTGACGGTCAAATCTGCTGTCAAGGTTGACCATTATGAGTGGGGGAGCGGGTATCAGGACTACGCATCATCAGGCAACACATACCTGATAGTTGACGCTGAAGTTGAGAATATCGGCACTGAGAGTTTCTTCGCTTTCATTGGCAACTTCACTGTCAGCGACTCCTCAGATTACAAGTACGAGTATGCCCTGTACCTCGCTGGTGACGAGTTTGATTCGGTGACCCTCTACACAGGGCAGAAGACCAGTGGCAAGATACTGTTTGAGGTGCCGACAACTGCAACAGGTCTTAAACTGGCATATGACTTAGGGAATGTCCTAAGTGGGCCTATATTGGCCACTTGGGTGCTTGCGGTGTAACCATTCCATTCGACACACGAGACCACAGATGTTCTGTCGGAAGTGTGGGAAAGAGAACAAGGATGATGCCAGTTTCTGCATACATTGTGGTCAGGCGATTGCCAAGGCAGAGACCACAGCCCCACAGCAAACATCAAAGGGTAAGTTCTGGAAGCGCTTCGGCATTGGCTGTGGCATTGTGGCGGGTGTTCTTATAATCATCGGAGTCCTCGCTGCGATTTTCGGTTCGCAGAATGGGACGGAGAACAATCAGAATGGGACGGAGAACAATCAGAATGGGACGCCAACGGATGGTCTAGTTACCAAGGCAGCTTCAGAAATGGTGCTGACGTTGGATGACTTCCAAGAAGCTGGTTGGACTCTCTCAAAGAATGAGGACATAACTGCCTTAAAGACAGGCTCCGAATCAGCCCATAGGGTCTACTTCATATCTCAGAGTCTGATGACAGGAGTAGGGGTGGGTGTTGCCGTCTACCCTTCCATTCAGTCCGCAAGAGATGCATATTCCAGTCTGATTCCCACCAATGTCTCCATCGAACATCCCAGTATTGGCGATGAATGCTTTCTCTATCTCCCAAATTGGTATACAGAAGAGACAGTCTTCAGAGACAAGAATGTGATTGTCTGGGTTGTCGCCAGTCGGTATGAGAGTGAGTCATACGCAAGGAAGGTGGAAGCTAAGATTCCCTAGACAATTCACCATATGCACCCTTGTCGAAACAAGGTGAAGAAACTCGCCCATTTATTATGCCTTGAATAGGTACACCCAGACCATGAAACCGATTCTCCCCCATCTTTGATCCCATGCCCCTACCCTCACAGACTGTCAACCAGCACAGCTTTTCTCAGTATCGGTTTTATTCGTGGCCTCTATGCTCAGGATAATGGTGCCTTGTAGAACTTCAAACTGTCTTCAAACGTCACTGACCTCGTATACCTCTGCACCATCTCCAGACTTTCCCATCGTCCCAAATCCTTGATTGTCATACTGTCTACGCCAGCTTTTCTTAAGAGACAAGCAAAAGTGCGCCTGAAAGTGTGAGGGTTGCATGGTAGGCCAGTCTTCGCCTTCAGTCTTCTGAACAGAGAGGTAATACCCCATTCGGTCAGTCCCCAGATATTCCCACCATTCGGCTCGAATTCACTCAGCCAAGCTCTCAGATACCCCTCCGACTGAACACCGAACGGAGCATAAGCCTCCTTCTTGCCTTTGCCAATTACTCTTATGGTGTGCCTTTCCCAATCAATGTCTCCTGCCTCAATTCCCGCAAGTTCCGAAAGCCTAAGGCCGCTTTCTGTGAGAACACTGATTATGGCCTTCTCTCTCAGTCCGTCCACGTTCTGGATCAGCGTAGTCACCTGTTCTTTGCTCAGGCTTGGCAGTATCAGTTTGCCCACCTTTGGAGCAGCCATGTTCTTGATTGGACTCGGCAGCCCGAACATCTGCTCTCTCCAAATGTAGAAGGTCTTTATCACCTGAAAGTAACGTTGGCGGTTGCCAGGGTTCTTGAATTGGAGCAGGAACTTCTCGATGTGATGCTGCTTGGCTCTGTCCACTTCCACTTCGCTAAGGAACCTGCCAAGCTTCACTTCATAGAATCGGATGGTAGTGGGTGACACCTCTTTGGAAAGCCTAGATTGCATGAATAGCTGATAGTAGTCTCTGTCGGGCTTCTGGGGTCTACTGTACTCTTCAAGAAGACTCAGTAGCTTGTGGGATGGAGGCCTTTTGGAGTTTCTTACTTGAGAGATGTAGGCTTTGCTGAATTTGCTTAACTCTGCAAGCTCAGACACCGTCAGTTTGTTAAGCAGATTGAACGCACTTCGCGGTTTACGAAACCGCTGCTCTACCACTGAGCTACGCTGGCGCTCTGGCAGACTATTATAGCAGCGCACGCCGCTCCCAACCACCGTCTGTGACCGGCTGCCATGAAGTAGCTCGCTCTCCAGAG
>JAUCQD010000185.1 GCA_030372945.1 Methanothrix sp.
ATAATCGTCGCCACCTCCGAGAAAGCCGACTCGCTCATGAGAAATGGGGCCGCCTGGGTCAAAGACCTGGGCGTTCTGGTTGTGGACGAGATCCATCTGCTGAACGACGCTGGCCGCGGCCCGACTCTGGAGATGACGATCACCAAATTGCGTCGGTACAACCCGAAGATGCAGGTCATTGGCCTCTCAGCCACAGTGGCCAACGGCCAGGAGCTGGCAGAGTGGCTGGATGCAGAGATAGTAAGCAGCGACTGGCGGCCAGTCAGCCTGAGAGAGGGCATCATCTGCAATGGCAAGATGATCTTTGCAGACGGCGAGGATGACCTGGACGGAAGAAGAGACGATGTGCTGGCGCTGGTCAGCGATACGCTGTCAAAGCAAGCCCAGATTTTGGTATTCGAAAACAGTAGGCGTAATGCAGAATCCGCAGCTTCCAGGCTATGCAATCTGACCTCACCAGATCCCAAGGCAAAATCTCTCGCCCAGATGATTTTAGCTACAGGTGAGAGCGAGACATGTCGTCGGCTTGCCAATTGCGTAGCATGCGGGGTGGCCTTCCACCATGCTGGCCTCCTGCCAGAGCAGCGGCGGCTCGTAGAACAGGGATTTAGAGAGAATCTGATCAAAGTCATTGCCTGTACGCCCACGTTGGCGGCGGGCCTTAATCTTCCAGCCCGTCGGGTTCTTATCAAGAGCTACAAGCGTTATGAATATGGCTCTGGCATGGTTCCAATTCCAGTCATAGAGTATCGCCAGATGTCCGGACGCGCAGGTCGACCTGGGCTCGATCCCTACGGCGAGTCTTTTCTCATCGCCAAAAACGATTCCGAGGTGCAAGACCTCAGGGAGCACTATCTCAACGGCATGCCAGAAGAGATCTGGTCAAAGCTTGCCAGTGAGAGCGCGCTGCGTTCACATCTTCTCTCAACCATAGCCGCCAGATTCGTAAAAAATGAATCTGAGCTAAAGGAGTTCATGGGAACCACCTTTTATGCGCAGCAGCAGGAACCTTGGCACCTTGACGCTACTCTTCAAAGAGTTCTGGACTTCCTGATACAGAACGGCATGATCAATGTCGGCCCTGCAGGCGAACTGGAGCCGACAAAGCTGGGATCCCTCGTCTCAAAGCTCTACATAGATCCCTTGAGTGCAGTCGTCATGATCGAGAACTTGCGGGGCGGGAATAAAAGATCCAAAGCCGATAAAGTGAGCCAGGCAGAGAGAAAGAGGCCATCAGACCTCACGCTCATGCACCTCATCACCATGACTCCTGACATGTCTCTCCTGTATATTCAGGCTGCCGACAGCTGGGTGGAGGAGTTCATAGAATGCCATCAGGATGAGCTGAATTCAGAGGACAACTATGACTATCTGCTACGAGAAGCCAAGACGGCTGCAATGCTCATGGACTGGATAGAAGAGGTTAACGAGGAGCAGATCAGCGACAAGTACCGCATTGGACCCGGCGATATCCGCCGCTCTGCTGAGACAGCCGAATGGCTCATGCACTCCTTGGCCGAGCTTTCCAAGCACCTGGAACTTGGAGTTACATTCAAAGCAGAGCAGCTCTCGCAGCGCATTCACTACGGAGCAGGTCAGGACTTGCTCGCACTTCTCGGCCTTAAGGGCATTGGCAGGGTAAGAGCGCGCAAGCTTTATGCATCAGGCATCACCAGCATGGAGAAGCTACAGGCAGCAGACCCAGGGATGATCGCCGACCTCCTGGGTCCCAAGATCGCTGAAAAGGTCATATCCCAGCTCAAATTTGAGGAGATACCGCCTTGAAGTGGCTTAAAGATATATTTCACATAAAGAAAGGCTCTGACAATGCCCAAAATCTGGCGCTCTCCGAGGTTTATTCCTGGCTAAAAGTGCAGTCAGAGCCATCCGGTTTCGAGGATCGACTTCAGCACATCTACGTTTCAATCGAAGAAGCAGCCCAGGCTTTGGCAAGGGACTTGAGAGCCCTTGGCTCGGCCGAGCCTGATAGAACAACTCCACCAAAGCTTCTGCGTGCAGGGCTTGCAGCACGTGGCGAGGTGCTCAAGCAGATGGAGGCGCTGGTCGAGAGGATGGGCCCGCCCACAGGAAGAGACATCGATTCCGCCTCGGATCACCACTGGGCCATGGTCAAAGGGCTGGAGAGGACAATCACGACCTTTGGCAGGGCACAGAGATATGCGGCTGCGCTCTTTCCTAAAGAGATCGAGAGCATAAACGCCGAGCTCAGCCGCATCAGCCATCTCCTGGTTGAGCTTGAGGGCGTGATCGGGCAGCGGCGTGCTGAGCTTGAGGAGATCTGGTATGCAAGAGAGCTCGCTGACAGCATAAATGAGGGCATGTCCCTCATTGCCGGTCTGAAGGAGAGAGCAAAAAAAGAAGAGGAGAAGCTATCAGGTCTCCAATCATCCATGACGAGAGTAGAGGAGGAGCAAAAGAGGCTGGCTGCAGGCCCCGAAGGCAAACGCATTGAGGAGTTGAAGAAAGACATTGAACAAAAACGCGAAGATCTCAGGCAAGCAGAATCTGAGATGGCAAATCTGGTATCCCCTCTGAACAAGGCCCTGGGCAGAATCATGAAACAGGGGTCGAGCGACAGGCTCATCTTGCAGCACTCAAACGTCTTCGAGATGCTTCTCACAGCGCCCTCAAAGGTCGCTGACAGTGATATCTCAGGCTCACTTCTGGAGCTGAGGAGCCATCTGGCATCCCTTGGGCTGAAGGACCGAAAGAAGGAGAAGACCCTGGACCACATCGATCTGCTCATCACGAACAGATCTCTGGAGAATGCCAGGTCCAGGCAAGCGACCCTTGAGAAGGCGATAGAAGAGCAGGACAAGCTGCTATCGGAGTGCAGCCGAGACATTCTGATGCTAAAGGAGAAGTTGAGCAGAAACAAGAGGGGCCTGCAAAGAGCTAAGGCATCATTGGACGAGATCCATCAATCCCTTCGTTCCAAGCAGGAAAAGGTAGATCAGGACACATCCGAGCTGAGTGACAGGCTGACAAGGCTCTCGGGAAAAACTGTAAAGGTAGATCTGTCCCGATGAAAGAGATTGTGGTCAATTTGGGCGGGATTGTGCCGCTATCCACGGTGGACTGGCCAGGGCATGCTGCCATTGTGCTGTTCCTGCGTGGCTGCCCTTTGCGCTGCCCGCATTGCCACAACTTTGCGCTTCAATCAGGCGACAGCTCAGTGAATTTTCATTCAGTCGCCTCAAAAATTGTGTCCCTTGTAAAAGGCGAGACGATCGTTGCCAGAGCATCATCGCAAAATTCCTGGCAGATCGATCTTGGCGAGGCTGCAGAGCGTGCGAGCAGCAAGCCCTTTGTGGATGCCCTCGTTCTCTCCGGAGGCGAGCCGCTCATGCAATCTGAGCCTGCAGAGAGATTATTTCGTCTGGCCGGGAGCCTGCAACTATGCACCGGCCTTGAGACCTCTGGCTGCTATCCCGAAAGGCTCAGGAGGCCTCTTGAGAGGGACCTTGTGGACAAGGTATTCCTGGATATCAAGGCTGCTTTGCAGGATCCAAGTTATGAGAGAGCTACGGGATTTGTTGGTGTGGCAGCACGCGTCAAAGAGAGCCTGATGATTTGCATGGAACGCGGAGTGGCTCTGGAGGTTCGAACCACAGTCTTTCCTGAGATGCCGGCTTCATCCGAGCTGGAAGAGATCGCATGCATGCTCTCAGAGCTGAAGAGCATGTATCCCGGGAGCTGCCTGGAGAGATTGGTCCTTCAGCAAGGGCTTCCGCGAGAAGGCGAGGAGAGATTCGAGCCTGTCTCGCGGGCACGCCTGAAGGAGATCGCAAGATCCATTGGAGGAGGGATCTTGGTCGGGATAAAAGCCAAGCCCGACAATTTCTGCAAAACATGACAATCAAAAAAGCTCTGGTAGATCTAGGACGAACTCAATGCAATTCCCCGCCAATTCATTGGTGGGAGTGGTCACGCGCAGGTGGAATTTGAATTGAAGATCATCGGCTTTGTGGGCCTGCCAGGCTCAGGAAAGGGCGAGGCATCTGGGGTTGCAAGGCAGTGCGGCCTGACGGTGCTGGTCATGGGAGACATCATCCGCCAGGAGGCAGAAAGAAGGGGGTTGGAGCCTACAGATCTGAATTTGGGCAGGATCGGGGAGGCTTTGCGAGCAGAGGAGGGGCCAGATGCCATTGCAAAGAGGACGCTGGAGAAGGCCAGGGCGCTTGGAGAGGAGATAGTGATAATCGATGGCCTTCGCTCCAGGGATGAGGCAGAGTTCTTCCGTGCCAGCGCCGATGAGTTTCACCTGATAGAGATCTGCGCCCCGCCAGATGCAAGGCTCAAATGGCTTGAGTCCCGTGGCCGCCCAGATGACCCAAAGCATGAGAGGACCGACCCAAAGGATACTGCCTCCATACCTGACAAGCCATCAGCAGCCCTGGAGGTGCGAGAGTGCCGAGAGCGCTCTTGGGGACTGTGCGATGCCATGAAGGCAGCCGATCTGAGGCTTAAAAATGAGGGCAGCCTTGACGACTTCCGCCAGAGCGTAAAGAAGCTTCTGGATGTCCTTGTAGCAGGCTGCTCCTACCGAAGAGATTGCCTAATACGGCCTTAATTAGACGGCATCGTTTACAAATTCTGCCATGCGTCAGCATCTATGCAAACCTTCTTAAACCTGAGCCAGCATAAGTTTGGCTGCAGGGACATTTATTCAGATGTCCGACATCGCTGACAAGTCCCTATGCAGAGCCATTCTCCTTCATTGAGGAGGATTTAATAGTGTCCAAGAAGCTGATCCCTTCCCTCTGCCCTTACTGCGCCGTAGGCTGCGGCCTTTACCTGGTCGTGGATAAGGGCAAAGCCACCGGTATAGAATACATGACCGAACATCCCACCTCTGAGGGCGCCCTCTGTCCAAAGGGAAATGCAATTCTTGAGATTTTGAATCATGAAGAAAGGCTGAAGTATCCAATGAAGAAGGTCGGAGAGGGATTTGTCAGGATATCCTGGGACGAAGCTCTGGATATGATTGCACAGGGCATGACCCGAAACATCCGAAAACATGGGGCAAGGTCCCTTGGCTTTTTGGCCTCATCTAGATGCAACAACGAGGAGAACTATCTGATGGAGAAGATGGCCCGCCTCCTGGGTTCGCCCCATGTGGATAACTGTGCCAGGCTCTGCCACTCCCCGACGGTCGTAGGCCTTGGCGCTGTCTTTGGAACAGGAGCCATGACCAATAATCTCATAGACCTTGAGAATTCGAGGTGCATATTTGCCATAGGCACAAACTTTACAGAGGCGCATCCCATTGTCACCCGCTGGGTTCATAAGGCCAAGGACAACGGTGCCGTGGTGATAGTTGCCGATCCTAGGATTACCTCTACCTCATGGATGGCAGACATCCACCTCCGCATAAAGCCTGGCACTGACATCGACCTTCTCCGTGGCATGATGAAGGTCATTGTAGAGGCTGGCCTGGCAGACTGGGAATTTATCGGATCCCGGACGGTTGGCGTCGATGAGCTCTTGCAGAGTCTCAAGGACTACACGCTAGAAGAGGCTGCAGAGAAGACGGGAGTTCCTGCAGGAGACATCGTCCGGGCTGCAAAGGCGTATGTCATATCCCCAGCATCTGCACTTCTCTATTCGATGGGCATCACCCAGCATGTTTGCGGCACGGATAATGTCAAGAGCCTGTCTCTTATACACATCTGACGCTGCCGACGAGTTCCGAAC
>JAUCQD010000186.1 GCA_030372945.1 Methanothrix sp.
CTATTACTCCTTTTCGTCCTTTGTCAGGCAGGACTATGAGATTCTATCCAACCACTTCGATGTCAGACGTGTGCGCTACAGCAGTCTCAAGGATGTAGTCAGCATCCTTGGAGCCGTCCTGAGGTCGGATGTGACTTTTTCATGGTTCGCAGGTGGCCATGCATTTCTCGCAGTATTGTTCTCCAAAATCTTCGGCAAGAGGTCCATTGTCGTAGTGGGCGGCTACGATGTCGCATACGTTCCACAGATGGATTACGGCCAGTTCACCCAGGCATGGCATAAAAAGGCAATGACCAAGTTTGCCTTGCGGCATGCAGACAGGGTCTTGGTTGTGGATCCTTCATTAAAGGATGATGCCATTAGAAATGCCGGTATCTCAGGTGAGAACATCGAATGCCTGCCAACAGGGTACGATCATTTGAAGTTCAAACCCTGCGGCAAGAAAGAAGATATCGCGATGACCGTATGCGTGGCCGATAGTTGGAGCAGGATCAAAATTAAGGGCGTAGATACTTTTGTCAAGGCCGCTATGCTCATGCCAGATATTAAATTTTTAGTAGTAGGCCTCAGAGGAGAATCCCTTGATATGATCCAGAAGATTGCTCCTTCGAATATTGAATTAATTGGTCCCGTGAGCCAGGAGGAGCTCATATCATATTATCAAAAAGCAAAGGTTTACTGTCAGTTGTCGATGCGTGAAGGTCTGCCCAATGCGTTATGCGAAGCCATGCTCTGCGAATGTGCCCCAGTTGGAACAGAATGCTGCGGCATCGCTTCAGCGATAGGAGATTGTGGCTTCTATGTGCCATACGGGCAAGCTGATGCTACGGCAAAGGCCATAAGAAAAGCTCTGAGCTCTCCAGATGTTGGCAAGAGAGCTAGAAAGAGAATTATGGATTTATTTGCCCTCTCAAGAAGAGAGAGGGGGCTAGAACAGATCCTGAATGCAGTTGGGGAGTGAGAGGAGATGAGAGTCGCATTGACTACGACTTACTGGAAGGGCTCGCACGGAGGCGGAATTGCGATTTATCTTGTGAATATGGTAGAGGAGCTCAAGAGACGTGGCATCGACGTGCATGTGATTTATAAAGAAGGAGAGGACAGGGATAACATCAAGGTCGATTCTCAGAGTAAAGAGCCATTTCCCTGGAAGGTCGTCGAAGCCTTAAGGACTTTGATGGCGATAAAGCCCAATGCGATCCATTCCCACGGAGGCATGTACTATTACCTCGTAGCCGGATACCTTTACAAGATTCTCTTTGGGGCGAAGTTGATATACACATTTCACACAGAGCCGGAGGTGGGAGACAGGCTGCCAATTTTGAAGAGAGCAGCTCTACAGTGCCTATTGGATAGATGCGATCGGGTGACATTCGTCTCGAAGAGACTTCAGACCAGGGTTGAAGAGACATGGGGTCTGAAGTTCAACAACAGCGAAATAACCTATGCAGGCGTGAGATCAAGAGATATACCTGAGGACTCAGTCAAGGGGTTTTGCCAGAGGTTTGGCATAAAGGACGGCTCTGTTGTTTTGCTCTCGTTGGGCCTGACCGCCATGAGTTACAAAGCCAAAGGGCTGAAATTGCTGATCAGGTCGCTTAAACGCGTAAAAGAGGAGTTCCCCAATATACTGCTCGTTGCCACAAGAGACGGGCGCTACATAGATGAGTTGAAGGATCTGGCAGTGGCAGAAGGATTGGAGAGGAGCGTTATCTTCACAGGGGACATAGACGATCCGTACGTTGCCCTTGCAGCCTGCGATATCTACATGCACATATCTTTAGGTGAGGGGCTGCCCGTGGCTCTGCTGGAGGCCATGTCTATGGGAAAACCGATCATAGCAACGCGTGTTGGTGGCATTCCTGAGGCGATAGAAGACGGACAGAGTGGCATTCTCGTTGGGCCGAGCTCAGCTGAGATTGCTGAAAGGATCATCTATCTACTGAAGAACGAGCCCGAAGCTGAGATGTTGGGAAGAAAAGCGAAGGAAATCGCGATGGATCGATTTACCTGGGAGAGATCTGCCAGCAAATTCCTCGAGATTTATGGATTGGACTCCCTGGGGCTTTAAGAGTCGATTCGTGGTCTGTTCATCATCTCTGCGATCCACTCCATGTCCATCCCAAGCATGCTGCACAAAAGGCCTGCGACTGCCTTGACCTTTATTCCAAGATCGCTGCATGCAAACGCCTTTCGGAAATTTTCATTGGCCACGCTCCACCTTCGCTCAACGAGGCTGGCTCTCCCAAAGTAATAGTAGCTCTCTGCAAGCTTTGCTTGCAGGATTTCCGGACTGCACCCAGGGCCAGCTATCGCCTCCCTTGCGTCCTGAGGAAGGCTTGAGAAGAAATCTGCTGTGTGTTTGCCTGCCTTGAACATTGCCAGCCTCATCACAGATGTCACTTGGTGCTCATGTATTCTGTAGTAGCCCAGTATGTCGTCGATCGCCAGGAACTCTCCCCTCAAGCCCATCTCAAGCCATGTGGGACGGTCCACGTAGGGCACAAATTCGGGCTGCTTGAAGCCTCCAATCGCATTCAAAGCGCTCTTTTTGCAGATGACTGTGCATGCTGTGATTGGGTTGTGAAAAAGCAGATTCCTGAGCATATCATGCCTGGAAATTCCAAGGAACAAAGAGATATCATCAGGGCGGTATGAGGTGATATTTCCATTGCTATCTGTGAGGGCCCCCCGACCCCAACTGATGTCTGCATTGCTCTCCTCGAAGGCCTTCATCTGCCGCTCAAGCTTATGAGGAGGCCAGAAGTCATCCCCCTCTAATATCGCTATGTATTGCCCTTTGGAACGCATGAGAGCATCGTTGTATATCCTACTCAATTGCCATATTCCTCGGTTCTCCTGTCTGGTATAAGTGATCCTGTCGTCTCTGTATCTCGCCACGATCTCTGAAGTCCTGTCGGTCGAGCCATCATCGATTATTATCTGCTCCCAGTATGGATAGCTCTGGGCAAGGACGCTCTCTATGCATTGAGCAATAAACCTCTCATGGTTATATGTAGGGGTTATGATCGACACCATTGGGCGAGCTGCCATGGAATCCTCCTTTTTAGAAAAAAGCTCGGTCTCACTTCAGTCTCTTGGCCAGAGCGTCCAGCCAGGCCATGTCAACTCTGCAAAGATTGCTGATGATTCCTATCACTGCCTTGGCCTTTAGGACCGGATGTCCCCTGAAGAGAGCCCTCAAAAAATTCTCGTTGGCCTCGCCATATTTTCCTTCTAACATGTTAGCCCTTCCTGCATAATAGTAATACTCTTTTTCTTTTCGATCCAACTTTGCAGATAAGCCCTCGAATGAGCCAGCCACAGAGGCTTTGATCTCCTCAGGCTGGCTGCGAAAGAAGTCTATAGAATATCGGCTGGCCTTGATCATCGAGGCTTTCATGGAAGATGTAACCTGTCTCTCATGCCGCCGATAGCAGCCTAATATCTCATTGATGGGCAAGAACCCTCCGATTAGACAGAGCTGCAGCCATGTGGGCTCATCAACGTAAGGAAGCCCAGGCGGCTGTTTGAAGCCGCCGATCGACAGAAGTGCGCTCTTGCGACAGATAACAGTGCAGGATGCAATGGGGTTCTCGAAGAGCAATTCGCCCAGCATCTGCTCTTTCGTCAAACCCATAAAATGGTCTATGCCTTTTGGAAAAACCTCAAGGATATCTCCTTGATGGTTTACGATCTTTGCTTTTCCCCAGCACAAAGTAGCGCCAGCATTCTCCAGAGCCATCAGCTGCAGCTCAAGCTTATCCGGGGGCCAGAAATCGTCACCCTCAAGGATCGCGATATACTCACCCTTCGCGAGCTGCAAGGCTTTATTATAGGTCTCGCCAAGCCTCCATATTCCTTTGTTCTCCTGCCTTATGTACTTGATTCTCTTATCTTTGTACAGAGATATTACATCCCGGGTTTTATCGCTTGAGCCGTCATCGATGATGATCTGCTCCCAGTATGGATAGCTCTGGGCAAGGACGCTGTCGATGCACTCAGCTATGTACCTCTCGTGGTTGTAGGTAGGCGTGATGATCGAGACTGATGGCCCATCCTTCATCTTTTACCTCTTCTCCTCTCCTTTTACCCTTAAAATTCTGTAAAATATAGCTTTATCATCTTCGTCGAAGATCCTGAAGATATAAGCCACTGCAAAGTAAAATGCTGCTCCAAGGGGCACAAGCAAAAATATGCTCAGGAATCTGAGAGCAAACACAAAGCAGCCCATGAGCAGGCTTGCAAGGATTAT
>JAUCQD010000187.1 GCA_030372945.1 Methanothrix sp.
CGCTGTCTCGTGGGCTCGGAGATGCGTATAAGAGACAGAGTCAGCGATGCTCCTCACTTCACTACATGTCCACCGCCCACTCGAACAGCTAACCCGAGAGGGTAACACCCAGCAGAGAAACCACTCACTGACCCCGAATGAATGGAGGTAGACGGGACCTTCATATCCTAGGACACGCAGCAAGCAGCATCCAACAACCACCCGACAACGTCTACCGGTGCACCTTAACAATCTAACATTTACGGACGAACTTCACTCAACACACTCTCTCACTTCTCTCGATAACACTCATGCAACATGCTGAAACGGGGCCAATGACCACCAATCCCAGCTCAGAGGGGGACACGCTGATCCGCTGCAGACGGTAAGAGGGGTCGGTTTCACTGAAGGAACAGAGTGCTCGAATGACTTTCGTATTTACACTCATTCAAGCTGGACGCGAACGACAAATCACACGTTGCGGGCAGCTTGTTCTCAGACACTCCGTCCGCTATCAGCAACATCGATAGCGAACGGCAGTCTGCGAACGCGCAGAAACCAACCTACGCCGAAGCCCGATAAGGGATAAGGCACCGATCTCAGGAGGATCACATGACTTCAAAACGCTCCACCAAACCCGCAATCGCTACTCCCGAAACACCCGTCGCTGCTCCCGAAGCTGCACCCGAAACCAAGGCCAAAGAAGCCCCGGCCGTAACCTTCACTGTCAAAGTCGGTGACATCGTTCTCTCCAAGAAGGGCAACTACTACTACGAAGTGACCAACGTCGTCGAGAACATCGTCACCCTCAAGTGGGTAATGCCCGGCCACGCCAAGACGGCGTACAGCTACTCACGTCCCATCAAGATGTACCAGATCGGCAAGCAGTACATGCCCGCGGAACTCCCAGCCGCCTAACACAGCCCACATCCCTCCCTCAGGGCTACGGCACTCGCACTACGCCGTAGCCCTATTCTGGTGGCACTACGTTCATAAGGAAGAATCATACACATAGACGGAATCTATCCACGCAGTCAGAAAGGAGAATTGCATGAGTAACACAGTTCGCGGGAAACCCCAAGAAGTCGAGAAGTTCGAGACTCTCGAAAGCTACTTCGGGAAGTCAATCAACTTCGATCTTCTCCTCGCAAGATTTCTTGCTCGGCTCGAAGCCCGAACAGGCAAGACGATCGTTAAGATTCAACGCTACGTCTGTGGTCCAGAGGGTGCCGCTGAAAATCAGCGGGGAGTATACACACATCGTCGAGTGAAGGTAATGTTCGACGATGGAACCGTCAAGCGATACTGGTATCGCTTCCCTCTCTCCAGACACGCCGGCTGGCAGATTTACAAGTCAGCAGTAAAGTCGAGGTGGTAAGATGAAGCACTTCATCCTTGGTCGACGAATGAAACATCTCTCGAGAGACACACGTGTCTTTCGAACTCCCTTTGTCGTAGGTCTCCCTGGAACGATGTGGTGGTCGTACTACACTCGAATCGAGTATGATTACTCGGGATTGGATCAGAACTCATGACACTCCTACAGTACATCGAGCTCATCATCTTTCTGCAAGCACTCACATTCTTCACTGTCATCTTCGCCACAGTAGCCATCATCGAGAGAAGTCATCGACAGTGAGTCTCATCATCTTCTTTCTCGTCCTCCTCTATCTCCTCAGACGTTGAACGTTTCACTCCGAGTTCTCCACGCTGTTTGGAGAACTCCAGCGAGCCGTTCAGCTCGAATCATTCTCAGGAGGAAAGAGTCATGTTAGCATCCATTTCAACAGTATGTGGTTCACGTTGGGCTTCTTCGGATAGATTTGATGTCTTCGAAGAAGAGCTCGATATCGAGCAGGTCAGAGAACTTCGTACCTCTCGGGCTCTCTTACCCAAACAGAAGAATACGCCTCGGTTTCTTCTCACACAAGAGGTTCGAATTCTTCTCGGGGATTATTCCCGCAAGACACTCTACGTTGAGAAAATTCCCGGCTGCTCGAACGTCCGCATCTTCTGGAGCAAGGATCGTCACTCCCTTCAAATTCTTCGCGATGATCGGTATCATGTCTCCGAACGCATCTGCGGCAAGATCCTTCTTGCCATTCGTGCGGGGAACTATTGGATCTCGGCGGTCTGAGATGGAACTTCATCAAGTCACGGCCTCTATCTCGATCGACGATACGAAGACGCTTGTTATCGATAATCTTACTCGTTTCGGTAAGCAAGGGTGGCAGTGGGACGAAGCCATCTATTGGAAAGGGGTCTTCGAAGATATTCATTTCTACCGTACGAATGAGTTCGGATCTGGTCTCTTTGTAAAGTCCCCCGACGATGAGCAATTCACGAAGGAGATTGACGAACGAGAATTCAATCTCGGTTGGCTCAATCCCCCATCGATCTTCGGTAAGCTAATCTCACTTCGTTTCCCTGCGGAGTTCTCTCGATAGGGAATGTAAGCTCACCACAACCTCCCCGTGGTGAGCTTCGAAGCTCTCATCAGTGGGGTCCTCTCCTTCCCTGCTGGTGAGAGCCTCGAAGCTCAACACATGAGCTATCATACACAAGGAGAAAAGCATGAAAAAGGAAAAACGTATCTTCAGTTTGTTGGAGCTGACGCCCGAAACAGTCAAGCTCCTAGACGAGTTCATCGCCAAGAAGGGATGGTCAGGGAAGATCCAGAAGATGGAGCTCTACACGATCCGTCAGATCCCCGAGACATATCCCGAGAGGATGAGACTCTCCCTCAACGAGTTCGGCTCCTACCTCAAAGACAAGAAGTTCCCTACGGAGGGGTGGCTCCGGGCTCGGTTTATTCTTCGAAAAGAAGATGGAGATATCTGGACGATTCGTATCTGGCTTCACACTCCCAAATGGGAGATGTCCGGAGCTCGGCGTCACTGGTCCAAGGAGTAATTCATGCCAATTCTCGATCGTGATATCGAAGATACCCGTCAACCGAAGGAATACCCGCAGTGTCCAATCTGCGATGCCTATCTGGAACAAGAACCATTCACCGGCGAATGGTTCTGCCCGAAATGTGAATCTGAAGAGGAGGTAAACAATGGTGAGATATGAAGTTGTTAATCATGATGATATGACGAGTACTGTTGTTGACATACTAACAGGTCTCACAGTTTGTCAATGCAGTAACATCAACGATGAAGAGCATCCCGAAAACGTAGCAATTGATGCCTCAATTCGGGCTACTCGCATTGCTGATAGTTTGAATGCTCGGGAAGAACCTTCCTCAGCAAATCATCGAGTCCTTGTAGGGAACCCAGGGAGCATCATCCCAGCATCTCTTCAACCAGGAGATATCATTTCCATCAAGGTCGTTGCAGTCATGGGACAATCTGGTCGAGATTGGGCAGCGTATTTAGGCCCTGCAGAATGGTCCCCGATCGATATTGCTGACCACGGGGATAAGATTTCCGAACAAGCAGCAATCGATCTCTTCTACGCTCCCCGCGCAGCTGGTCTGAAGTATTGGAGGTAAGATGAAGCAATACATCGTAACAATTCAAGTCGGTTTGGAGATCTTAGCTGAAACAGCCAAGCAAGCAGGAGACGAAGGTCTCAACGTCCTCAAGGAAGCAATCAAGCCAGATGATCCATTCAGATATCGAACGATTCAGCTCCGTCGTGATCCTGAATGTATCGGTGGGGACGACGATTTGGCTACTGATCTCTGTGAAGAACTAGGAGCCCCCTATGAGACGATCGAAACCTGGCTCAAGACTCAACCCGATCGAGATGAAGTCGATATCGAAGTCCTAGTTGAGAGATACGAACATCAGAATTTCTTCTAGGAGGTACCCATGTCATATTCACAACCTCGTCCCTATCTCGTCAAGATGATTACTCAGATCCTCGAAGATGGGATTTCCCAGGACGATAGTCTTCTCGATCCTGAGAAATATCAGGAGAGACAGTCCCTCACAGCCAATCGCCTGGCTCGATTGATAGAGGGACCGACGCCCATGAGTGGTCGGATTGATGAAGACTACATCTCTCTTCAACTGATACATATTCAACAGGATAATGCTCTCGGTGAAGATGAGAGGGCTCATGCTCGGGAATTCTATCTCTTCGTGGACTTCATCGAGGCTTTAGCTCACAACACTCCTGACCATTCAGACATTCCCGTCCTCGCCAAACACATACTCGAAGCTCTGGAGATCTCAGTCGATCGTCCTCTTCGTCCCTCGATGGTGTGCTGAACCTAGCTAGAACTACCGCAGATCTCAAGATATTTCGGGCTGATTTTCAATTCTCTACCAAAGGAGGTATATTCTTATGGCAGAAGTCGAAGAAGTCGGTATTCCTCGACGACTCACAGGTGGCATAATTCAAATTCAACTGATTCGATATCTAGGACGTGCCTGCATTGATATTCGAGTCTTCACGAGAGGAGGAGAACCTACAGGGATTGGAATTCGAATTCCTATCTCCCTCGCAGAAGAGTTTCGACAGGTCTTCTGTGCAGCAATGCAAGACTTCGATGATCTTGAAACTCTTCGAGGCAAGACAGGAGGTCGATAAAATGCCAATCAAACAACTTGAACTCTTTGATTCTCGTTTCAAACCGAAGCCGAAAATCAGCTGTAGGTTCGAGGGAATGTCTGAGACGACTCTTTTCTCTCTCGCTCAGATAGAATTCTCAAGAGTCGTTCTCCCTGCAATCCTCTCCTCGGACTTTCTGAAAGAATATCAGGATGTATACGTCTCGAGATACATAGAATCATTTAGTTCTCTCGAGAATCTCTCTGAGAAGAGTCAGCAGAAAGTTACTTCCCAGCTTAAACAACTGGCACTCACAGCTTTCTGGGAGACGATCTGGAATGGAGGTCTAGTCGATGTCATCGCATCCAAAGGTATCAAAGGGGAAGCTGATCCAGTATCTCAAGACTCAAGGAGTAACTCTGAGTCGGGAGAACCTGCCAACCCACGGTCGAATGTGGGTAGTCACGAATAAGTTTGGTCAACGCCAAGTCTTCCCATCTCTTCTCGCTGTTGCAACATGGATCTCATACGAGCAGCAGAAGAAAGATGACTTGGTTCATCAGAAACTCCAGCAGGAATCGAGTTCTGACCCTGTGGAGAACATTCAATCTGAACCTCAAGATGTTCCAGAGGGTCAGAATACACTCTAAGGAGGTGCCCATGGCACAGTCAATGCATCCGATTTTAGTCGACCCCGCTCCTGCTCCCATCCCGACGGGATATGTAACAATCGATCTTAACGTCAGGGTTCACCCTGACAAATCACGGTGGTACGACCCCGATGGTGCAGGATCAGCCTCTCATCTCCTCACTCTCCCCGCAGCTGCTGCCTCCTCAATCGACGTAACTCTGATTTACAAGGCTCTGCTTCAAGAAGCAGAGATCATGCGTCAAACCGTCCTGGCTGAAGAAGCCTCGAAGAAATCGGACTCTAGTAAGTCCTAGGCATGCGCCTACTGATTAGTCCACACATGAAAAGGAGCTAGAGAAAATGCAAAATGCTCAAATTACCCCTGGTGTCGAGGCCCTCTCAACACTCAACAGACAGCTCGTAGAGACCCTTCTTCATGCCATCTCCCTCTACAATGACAGAATAGGGGAATATGTTCCCGTTCGATTGAGAATTGCTCCTGACGGAGATCGGTCGAAGATTCAGATTGCTCTCTTCGATTATGAGAGGAAGTCAACTATAATCTTCGATATCTCTCCTTCGTACGTCGTAACAAAACCAGCCCGGCCCTCGACAGAGACACTCGCAGAGAGATACAACATCAAGTATCTTCGGGAGTCCCTCTCTCGTCTTCGTCAGAAAATCTCTCAGAGTCAAGGAGAGGATATTCCCCCTACTCGTCTCCTTCAAACAGAAGCTCGTCTTCAGACACTCCTCTGGGATGCTCTTCAGTCGAACTTCGGGACTGTCTCCCTGTCTCCCGAAGGAAACTACCTGCCAGAAGTTGATCGAGAATTCGACGAGGGAGACCTCCCGGACGAGTAGCACAAAAGTCTAATGTTCTTTTAATCCTCTTTTAAGGTTCACAATTTATAATATAGATATAAAAAAAAAGGAGAACATCACACGTGAACATTTTTCGAGGACAAGAAGTTTTCGACCAACTCCCTGAGGTCTCACAACAATTCCTTCAGACAAAAGCTCAAGAAGTGGGGGCTGTGTTCGCAGTCTTCTCGAAGGACCCAGATCTCTTCAAAGGCAGGGGAAGAATTCTCGAGGGCACAGTTCGAGTCAGCTTGATGTCAGATACCCGAACGACGCTCTACTCAACTCAATTCCCAGGCAAGACTCGAAAGCTTAAGAGACCCCCTTCTGATACAGACGACTTCTGCGAACCGATGGAGGAGGGAGACGAACAAGAGTCATCTCGGCCTCTCGTCTCAAGAGGCTTTCGAGGAGATCCAGGTCCGTCAGAATCGATCGGAGGTGTTCCCTGGGATGTACAATCGACAGTTGGGACGGATGAAGGGCTCGATGTCAGATGTGCAAACTGTCATCAGCAGACATCTCTCCACTACTCCATCTACGGTTTCAAACCATCTTCGATGGACAAAGTCGATCATTTCTGCCCTGATTGCGCAGATGCTCTTGGGGTCATCTCGCTCGACGATGCTGATCCTTCAACTTATGGTATGTAGGAGGTGATATGGATGAAAGTCTACAACAGCTAATAGGTCTTGTGAGGAACCTCTCTCCCGAACTCTGGCGGATAGCTCTCCTTCAGAATGGGAATAAGGCTACGCTCGATTTAGTCTTCGGGGGAATTGGGATCGTTCTGAGTATTGTAGTAGACGTGATATATTTTCGTCACTGGAAGGAGATTGATTCAACCTCGACGATAATCGCTTGGGTTATCATGATAATCCTCTATCTCTTCACCCTAACCTTTCTGGGAGAAGCCTGGTTGAGATTCTCTAATCCGGAGTACTATGCACTGGACTATCTCTTGTCTGGAATCTGCTGGAGGTAAAATGGCTGATACCCAACTCATAATCAACCTGAAGGTCTACCCTGCTCTACAAGGAGCCAAGAGTCTCGAAGATGTTCTCTGTCATGCAACTCTTATTGCAGGGGGACTCGTCCCTGTAGAATCCACGACAGACGAAGCAGCGGGAACATTTGCGTTTCTTCACTACAACTACGACTGCGATCGCTGCCCGATGGTTGACAAATGTCTCTGCATGAAAGTCAATGAGTGAGGAGGTGTCATGGGAGAATGGATTATTGTTCGATGGAGTAAACATTCCTCCGACTGGGAAACAATCTCAGACGGTGAGGATGCAAAAGCAACGACACTCGACAAAACATTCAAAACGTATCAGGAGGCAGAAGATGCATGCCGTCTTCTTCTCAAAGAAGAACCTGACAGTTTCTTCGGGATCTTCCGGCTCTACAAACTCGGAAGTACACAAGTCCCACCCCCAGACATATCTATGTTGAGGTAACTCGATGGAGTGGCTCTTTCTGATCCTCATTCTTAAGTATCTATTTTCGAAATCAAGGAGGTAAACTTATGACAAAAGATGATCTTCACAGTAAGCGAAGAACTCTTCTGGTAGCTGAACTGAATGATCTTCAGGCCTATCAAGTCGTGTTCGAATCCCGTCTTGATTCAGAAGACTCGTCTCGATGGAAGACAGCTCTCGACTCTCTCTTTGGGAAGGGAGCCTGGGTACTCGTTGGTAAACCTACGAGTGACCCACGATCGTTGTATGTAGTGGCGAAACAGTCTCTCTGTCTATCAGTCCCGAGAATTGCAGCTGTTCGTCTCCTGACTCGAGTTCCCGAGGTCACATGAGCATGTCGCCTGAAGTCTCGAATCTAATCAATCGAGATGGTCATGTCTGCAGGAATCTTGAGACAGTCGAAGTCGATCAGGGACTTCACCTCCTGAGGTGTCTCGACTGTCAGGAGGATGTTCTTCGAGAAGTACCTCGACCTCACCTCATGACTCACATTCCCTTAATATATCAGAGAAAGTCGATCTTCTCTCTCGATGAGGAGATACCACCAGTACGATTCTTTGCCCTCTTCAGACTAATAGAGGATCTTCGACAAGAATATTTCTCGACAGATGCGGTCTATCCAGGTCTGTTTGTTACCCTTGATGAATCCCTTCAGCCATTCATCCTGTTGATTAACGACGGGCATATCCAAGCTTACATCTGGGATCCCTCGACAGAAACGTGGGTTTTCAGAAAGGAGATACAGCATGAAAGTTGATCTTCGAATCGAGACGACATCTCAATACTTACTCGACGAGAAGGGGGAGAAGAAGATTACTCTCAATCTCGAAGTTTCGGATCGAGTCTCTCAAGAGAGGGGAGGGAGAATCTACATCTTCGACGACCTTTCGGACAATCCAGTTGCTGACATCATGACAGGATATCGATACAATCGTCCCCAGAGGTGGTATCACCTCTGGCTCTCAACTGCCCTGAAGGCCCTCTGGGAGAAGCATCCCGATCTCTCGAAGATCCCACTCCCGACGGAATATCGATGGTCTCAATATGCAGGGTGTTCTTGTCCCTGTTCACCTGGGTTCATCTGTCGGGATCTTGGGAAGATCAATCTCTGGATTACAATTACGAATCTCGAAGTTGATGTGTCATCTCCTGTAACGATGTCAACTCTATTCAATATTTCTATCCCAACCCCGGAGGCAGATCAATGACATATACTTCTGTAGCAGACGCAATGACAGCAGCTGAGAATACTCGAGACGATCTTCGAATACATCTCGAGAACTCTGTTGTAAATCTTCTGGCGATTCTGAAATCTCCCGAAACTGATCAAACGTTGACTTCTCTCGTCGAAGCGGGGACTCGCTTCTCCGATGGGTTGAATGAGTATGTTCGGGTAAAAAATCTTCTCGAGGTTCTGAATCAGATTCAGCCGGGAATCTCGACAGTCCCGAGGGAACAGTTCGAAGCTCTCGAAAGTCTTGTTGATCGTCTCGAGGGTCAACTGGAAGATCTCCCCGATGATCAAGAGTTCGAAAGAGCTCTAGATCGTCTGAATGATGCGATTGAGACTATTCGTACACCAGCTGGGTTCTCTGAAGAAATTCAGAGGGGTTTCGATGAAGCTCATCGTCAGATTACACAGATTCGTCATCTCCTTGGAGAGGAAGTTAGTTAGTTAGTTTGTCTCTATTACATATAGACAAACTAACTACGACTAACGTCCTTTTCTCTCCAAAATTTCCTAGAAGGAGGAATCGTGGACCCAATCAAAGTTGTAAAAGTTGACAACCCCCTCGACTCCGACAACCCTATTCTCGTTCGTCCAGAGGAAGTAAGTAAACCGGTGGATGGGTTTGAGTGCCCTGAGTGTGGGTCACTCTATCTCGAGGATCTATTTCAATGTCCCTTTTGTGGTTATATGAAGGAGGAAATCAATGTCAATGATGGAAGTGACACTCGTTAAGTGTCCAGAATGTGATACCCTCTTCGATATTCAAGATGTCGAAGCAACCGATCCCGTCTACGAATGCTCCAGTTGTGGAGAAGTTTTCACTCGGAGTAATTCTTACGACGGTGACTCCCACAAGTGTCCTCAGTGTGGGAAGTTTGGGTCAAAAGTTGAAGACACCTGCTGCCCGGACTGCGAAGCCCCAATCAATGTCCCGAGAGAGAGGATCGAGGGTTTTCAGTGTCCTGAGTGTGAAGGATACTTCGAAGAGGATACAGATCCCTGTCCGAATTGTGGCCACACTGACGAGGATTAAAATGGCACAAAAGTTCTGTCGATGTCGAATTTGTACTCGATATGAGGAGTCTCTGATTAAGACTCCCCCGAAAGAGGGGGATCTTCGTGTCTGGTGGATCCCTCAGGTTCCTGGGCAGCCTTACTATGTTCCTGTGAAGTCTCTTCGAGAAGCTCATCTCGTTCTCTCCCTTCTGGCTGACTACGACTTCTTCCAGCTATATCATCGAATCAAGCCTGACTATAGCAACGCTGGAGGGCTAGAAGTCTTCCTCATAGACTCTGATGGGGAAGGAACCCCAGGATGGTGTGAATGGGAGAATGAAGATGGACACGATATCGATGATGTCGATGACGAGGGGTGACTCTCGAAAGAGAGGAGGTGTTGAATGACATCGATGAATTCCTCGACCCCACATAAACCCAAGAGAGTTTACACCCGACGATCATCCAACCTTCATTATCGTCGAGGAGAAGATCATCTTCAAGCTCGTCTAACTCAACATCAGGTTGATGAAATTCGTCGAGTGTACTTTTCAAAGAATGTCTCTCAGACATATTTGGCGAGGGTTTTCAACGTCAGTCAATCCCTCATCTCCCAGATTATCTGTGAGAAGATCTGGAGGTCTCGATGACAGTTGACCCCCAAGACCCCTCAGTTCTGAAAGTCCTTCGATCTATCTATGCTTTGTTAATCGATCCAGGTTCGACAGAAGGAGAACGGCAGGCTGCTCAGAATCGTCTCGATCATCTATTGAAGAAGTATGATTTGACCCTCGATCAAATCATTGAGCAGAAGGAGAAGAAGGTTACTGTAAAGTTCGATTTCGACTCCCCTTTCGAACAGACTCTTCTCTTTCAGATTCTGTTCATGGTCTTAGACGTAGGTACGATCTCATATGGTGATCGAAGTTGGCGAGAAGGGTATACTCGAAAGTCTCGAAAATACATTTGGATCGAGCTGTCTTCTCTCCAATACGTAGAGGTGAGTTCTCTATACTCCCACTATCGTAAAGCTCTGAAAAGAGATCTAGATGAATTCGTATCTGCCTTCATCTACCAAAATCACCTCGTTCGTGATCATGCCGAAGATCACGAGATGTCAAAAGAGGAGCTTGAACGTCTGCATCGGGTCATTCAGAAAATGAAGGGAATTCAACCTACACCACGACCTGTAAAACGTCTGAAGTCAGGAGCATAACATGACCAAACCCTTTACTCTCGAACGTGTAAGATTCCCTTACACAATACGAGACCCTGATACCAAGAAGCCTATTGTGAATATCTTCGATCTGACTTGGCTCCCAGCGATTCTTCATCTCCCTGAGATTCTCGAGGAATTGAATGAATATCGTCAGAAAGAAGGTCTTCCTGTAGAATCGTATCGAGATTTGAAATCCTCCATTGTACGATCTCCAGTTGGGATGACAATCAGTCTCCCTGTTTCAGAAGGGGACATCTTCATCACGAAGAAAGGAGATCGATACAAAGTTATTTCGATCGGTCAACAGATTACTCTGGATTGGCTCGACGGAAAGTATCGTCGAGATGTTACTCGGGAGACTCTCGCTAAGCACTACACTCGAGAGAAGAAACCTGATGAAGAGGAGGTAGTGAATGAGGGAATTCTCGAGATTGAGGGAGACGAAGAAGAAGAAGAAGATGACGGCGTTCCCTCGGATTTGTAAGGAGGCTGCATGTATAAGATTCTAGACTTTCTTTGGCAAACTTTCATCTGCTTGGCGATTCTGATGGGAGTCATCGCCTTGATCTACGGTTGTATCTGGATAGTAGTTCAGATTGGGAACCTAGTAGGAGTGTAGATATGAGTTCTCTACCTATTGTAAACGAGATCCTCAACTGGTTCGTCTTTCTCCTGGTCGTAGTTTTTCTCCTCCTTCTCATTCTCGGTTGTCTCTACGTATGTATCCTCATTGTTCGAGAGATTAGAAAGGTATGGCATGATCGATCCTCTTGATTCCCTCCCTTCCTCTCAACCAGCTGACATCGTCAAGAGAGCATATCTCCTCAAGATCCTCGAACCTCTCGTCGATCTCTTCTTGACAGAAGAAGGGATCTCAAAGGGAGATATGCTACGAAAGATCGCTGAGTTGACCGGCAAACGTTCGACAGACCCAGAAGTTGACATCATGAGTCTGAATTTCGTTGGGTCACTGCGATCGGTCGGGTATATCGTCTCTGGCGGCAGATATCGACGTCTTGGTGAGAACTATCGTATCCTCGGGTTCGAGACTCCAAAGATCAAGCCTACGACCGATCAATGGTCTGAAGCAGATCAGATGCTTCTTCGTAAGTTCCAAGAGATGTCGATTCCGATGGGAGCTGATCACGTTTCAGAGACAATATTTCGGGAGGCAATTGCTTTTCGAGGTGAGGATCGTCCTCTTCATGAAATGTCGTGGATGTATGCTTCTTGTTACGAATTGGGAGGGAAGTCGAGGGGGTACTTCTGGGAGGAGATGTCGGGATTGAAAGTCTTGATCTTTCAAAGAGATGTAACTCGACCCTCATTTCGAATCCTTCCTCTCTCTGGAGAACCTGCCGATGTCTATCTCTTAGCTCAGCAGCTGGGACGCATTAGCGTCAATTCTGTAAAGATCGTCAATGCGACGATGAAGGAAGTCGAGTTCTTCAAAACGAAGATCCCTACTCTCTACTGGGAGAGAGGGAAGCAGGCTGTATACTCTTGTGAGGATATCCTCTCTCATCCTGAGAAGTACTTCAACGAGAGAGCTCGAACGACTCTTCGAAAGAATCTTCGATCCTCGACCTTCATGACCTCTCTGGAGATGTCAGGAACTTTCGAGCCTGCTCAATCCCAATCTGTTATTGATCGATGGAGGAAGTACAACGAACCAAAACAAAGACAGTTGGCTATCACACGGGACTATCTAGCAGTAACTGGGTCATCCCTCGGGAAGATTTCTATCCTTGGGTTTCGTGATGGGTATCCCTGCTGTCTGCATATCTTAGATCGTCTCACTAATCATCCCGAGTACGCAGCTCAGATAGTCGAGAAGTCTCTGAACTACTCAGCTATTCTCGGGGGAGCACCTGGGACAGCCGATCTGAATCTGCATCGAACATGTGAGTATCTGATCTCTATGGGAATCAAGTTTATCAACGCTGGGATGTATATGGGAGGGACGGACGGTCTCGCTCGTCACAAGCTCAGACTACGTTTCAGCGAGGAGACCGATCAAGCGTCTCTAACTATCACAACTCCCTTTCGAAGGAACGAATAGATGAAACTGCTGACTGAAGTTATCGAGAATTCCTTTTCTTCGAAGTTCTCGGGAGACCCCCTGACTGTTCTGGGACTTCGGAGTCTCTGTCGGGACTGTCGATCTCTGCCTGAGGAGTTTCTCGATCATCTCTTGACATCTGGAGTTACCCTCGAGGAAGTTGATACCCTTCTCTCCTTAGGGAAACCCAATCCC
Source organism: Methanothrix sp. (assembly GCA_030372945.1). GTDB lineage: Archaea > Halobacteriota > Methanosarcinia > Methanotrichales > Methanotrichaceae > Methanothrix. The sequence goes on from JAUCQD010000187.1 coordinate 13,162, forward strand.
GTCAAAATTCAGAATCGAATGAATTTCTTTGGGACACTTCATGGGTCTGGATATTCCTGTCCTCGTCAATATCCTCGACGAATTACTGGGTATACCCCTCCAGTTGCTCCTGAAGGTTTTTCAGACTGGTCTCGAGACCAACAGGAAGCCTATCATGATCTTTTCTCCCAACCAGAACTCCATCCCCAACTCGACGAAGAGTGGGTTCGAGAGGCTCTATGGGAGAGACATTCCGAATGGCTTCACGAACTCTCTTGGATGTATTACCCTACTTATCTTGTTGGGGCATCCTCGAAGGTTTTTCGATACGATGGCCCCTCAGGGGAGAAGTTTTTGATTCAGAGGAAGTTCGAGAATCGTCCTCGATTAACAATTCATTGTTTTAAGGGATCGTGGGAGTTCTTCTACACCTTAGCGAAACAAATCGGCCCCCTGAGTACAACTCCTGTTGTTCTCGAATTCCTCCCTCCGGATCTTCTTCCCTTAGTTCGATTGAATGGATTGAAGTTAAACTATGAACAAGAGATTCTATACGACCTCAAATCTCTCCTCGAGAACCCAAAAGATCACTTCTCTGCTTCAGAGAGAACATCTCTCCATAAATCTTCCCGGGATACGATTATCCGAGAGCTCGATTTTACCGATTCTCTAGATCTCGATCTGGCACGTCAAGTAATTGATACCTGGCGTAGTCTGAATAGTTCTCGACATCGTCGACTCGCTATCATTCGAGACTATCAATGTTTAGAAACACCTTCGACAGGTCGAGTGGGGTATCTCGGACTTCGAGATGGACATCCCTGTATTCTCGGGATCTATGATCGACTCTCGGGAACAGCAAATATGATGGGGGATCTTGTTGGGAAGTCTCTCAACTACTCTTCTGTCCCAGGAGGACGATACGGGACAGCAGATTTTGCTCTTGTAGAAATCGGTCGACATCTTCTCGATCGAGGGATTGATTATGTTAATGCTGGTCGAATGGCTGGAGGAGAACTCACACTCAAGGCTCATAAACTTCGTCGAGGGATGAAATATCTCCCCGAAGTGTATATGACGACTACTCCCTTTTCTCGAAAGGAGAATCACAAATGAAATTGACAACTGAAGTCATACCAAATGAAGTAAATCGACGTGTAGGGACTCGATCCCAGAGGGAGTCTCTTCTCAAAGAAATTCTCCCTTCCCTTCTGAAACTAAAGATAGACGGGGAGGCTCTTCGTATTCGTGGGTTTGATACGGAGGATGAAATGGAATCCCTTCGTGCAGCTATTCGGGATTACAACTTCAATGAGCAGACTGTTCAAAAGCAAGGGTGGGTCTTTCGTACTCGTCGTGTTAAGGGAGAAGAGATTGTTCTTGACGTCTATCGAATCTCCGCTTCTCCTGACAGGGCAGAATAAGCCCTATTGACCTGAGCTCAAATACCCTTTATAATATAAACCTATCCAGGAGGTGTCGTTCACAATGTCACACGATCTGTTTGGTGAAAGATTTCTATCGAATCGTCAGCCTGCTTGGCACGGTCTCGGGCTAATAGTGCCTGAGGGTGTCTCTGCAACAGAGGCTTTTTCTCGACTGACTCCGTATGACGTCGAGCTTCAAGGACTCCGTTTGGAGTCAGGAAAGAAGATCGAACAACGGGCAGTCGTTCGTCAACCTGTCCCCGATGACCCTGAAGAAGTTGTGTTTGGGATTGTCGGGAAGGACTACACGTTAATTCCCCCAATCGATATTTGTCGAATCTGGGACGATGCTGTCGCACGTCCTGTTGAAACGATCGGTGCTTTGGGACGAGGGGAAATTCTTTTCGTCTCTACGTATTTACCCGAATTCGATATCAAGGGAGACCCTGTAGAATCTTATCTCCTCTTGACTTCTCCCTACTCTGGATGGGAGGCTCTGAACATTCGTGTTACCCCTGTCCGAGTGAAATGTCGGAATACCCTCATTGCTGCAAAGCAGCAGTCTTCGGAAGTCTATCGTGTTGTTCACGATAGAACAGCTTACTCTCGTTTAGAGTCCTGGCTGTCTGGGATCTATCAGAGAGCTGTTCAGAGGTCCGAGACCCTGGCTAGCTTCTTCAACATCTTTGCTGATCTTCAAGTCCAGTCCGATACGCTCTCCGAAATGATCAATGAGATCTACCCCTACCCAACTCCCCCACGGGAGAATGCTCCCAAAGATGTCGTCGAAAAGAGGATGATGTACTACCTCGAGAATAAGAAAATTCTCGATAAATCGAGACTTGCTGTTCAAGAGTTGTTCGAAGGGGGAGGAACGACTCTTGATACCCCCGCATGTCGGGGGACTGGTTGGGGGCTGTACAATGCTGTCGTCGAGTGGGAAGACTACCGTATGACGAAGAGTGAAGAAGCCCGAGCCAAGAATGCTCTCTTCGGTGACCGGGCCTATCGGAAAGAGCTTGCATTCGCTGTCGTGGCGGATCGAGCTCTTTCGAAATGATCGACAATCGTCGACCTAAACCCCTCTCTCCTCTAGGACGTACCCCTATGACAGAATGTCTCGGAAAGTTGACTTATGAGAAGTCAACGAAAAAGATTCTATTTCATCCCACAGTCAACAGACCTTCTCTACCGAAGGTTCTGAAAATGATGGGAGGGAAGCTCTCAGCATCAGGGACGAGCTGGAGCTTCCCGGGGTACTCACAGAGTGTGTATCAGTTGATTCGTCAGTTCAACCCGGAGCTCGATTCGACTGTATCCCACCTCTTAGAGGGATTTGGTTTCTCTCTTCCTGGAGAAATCGAGACAGATCACCCTTCCTGGGACAAGATGTTTCAGTTCCAGAAGGAAGCTATCTCGTATTTGATTCTATCCCCTCATCGGGGATCTCTATTGGCTCTATCTCCTGGGTTGGGAAAATCGGCCGTAGCTACTGTAGCGAGTGATCTGCTTAACTACGACCGAGTCCTAATCATTGCTCCCCTCTCTCTTTTATCTACATGGGAGAGGGAATATCGAAAGTGGAGCTGGCGAGATGATCCCCCTAAAGTTCGTCATGGGAAGAACCCAGAAGGGAATATCGTCATCACGAACTACGATACTGTTGTTCGTCACGTCGATGAGTACTGTAAAGCCAAGTTTCAATTAGTGATCCTCGATGAATCGATTCTAGTCAAGAATCGAGACACGAGACGGTTCAAAGCTCTCAAGAGATTGACCCTTGGTGTTAATCGTCTCTGGCTTCTCTCAGGCAACCCTGTTTCTCGAGAAGTTGATGATCTCTGGGCTCAGTTTCATCTAATCGATCCTCCCAGTTTTTCGAGTTACTGGCGATTCGCGGAGTCGTACTGTATCATCGAGAGTCCCCCTTGGGGTCGAGGTGTTGTTGGGTCTCGCAATCTCGACTTTCAATCTGAATTTCGAGACCTGATGTTTGTTCGACATCAGAAAGATGTTCTCGATCTCCCCGAGCTTATACCCGAGGTAATCGATCTCCCTCTGACAGTACCCCAGAAGAAGCTCTACGAAGCAATCCACTCCGAATTCATGGCCGAGTTGACCTCAAAAGACAATCTTCTCGTCCCGAATAAAGTCGCTCAGCTAATTCGTCTCCAGCAAATCGTCTCGAACTCGATGAATTTAGATCCCGATGGTGGGTCTCATTCGAGTAAACTCGATGCTGTAGTTGAGATGGTCGAAACAGGGTATTTCGATTTTCCTGCTCTTATCTGGGTTCACTGGACTGAAGGGGCTCTTCAACTCTGGCATGCTCTCGAAAAGCTCTTGCCAGGGAAAGTAGAGATTATTCTCGGTGGAGATCCCTATACAGACTACAAGATCACAGAGTATAAAGAAGGGAAGAAATCAATATTGATTCTCTCTCTTGGAGTTGGGAAGTATGGTCATACTCTGACGAATACTCGGACTGTTATCTACTTCGATCGAACTTGGGATATGGATGCTTTCATCCAATCCTCTTATCGTGTTCAAAGAATTGGGCTCGATCATACTGCGGCAGTCATTACTCTCAGATGTCCTTCGACTGTCGATGATCTAGTCCAAGACAATCTTTCAGGGAAGGCAATCGTCGTCAGTCAGATTACGAATGCCGATCTCGCAAGTCTACTCAAAAATTTGAAAGGAGGTATATGAACATTCTAGCAGTCGACCCAGGGATTACGACCGGATATACTATTCTCTCGGACGTAGGGGAACCCCTGGAGTGGGGAAATCTCGACTACGATGATATCATGTCGAAGGATTCGATCTTCGAGGTCTATAAGTCTCGGGAAGGTCTCAAAGTAGTAATTGAGAGAGTCCCAATCCCAACGATTTCAGAACTCGATCGTCGACTCGTCTCCCTCATGGGATATCTCGAGCAGATCTTCCCCCAGGCTCAATGGATCTCCCCCTCGACGTGGAAATCTATTTCGCCTATCTTCAATCTCTCCCTCCCACAAATGCTCGTCGATGTAGGTTCCCCTCATCTCCGAGATGCGTATCGAATCGGGAAGTGGTTTCTTCTCTTTGGTCGTGGAGGGTATCCGAAAGGAGACGTATTGAGTGACAGAGAACTCTAACTTGCTCGTCCTGCATGCTTCTGGTCTGAATGATATCGATGCCTGTCGTCGAGCGTGGCTGTGGAGTCAGCAGTACTCCCCGATGAAACCTGTCCCTGCTTTCTGGTTAGGTACGAATGTTCATGCAGGTCTCGAAGCCTACTATCGTCAATTGAGTCCAGAGGTCCTTTCTCTCCCGAAGGCTCCAGAAGCTATGACCCCGGCTCAAATTGCTCTTCAAGAGTACGAAAGATTTGGTAATGAGGCCTATGAGAAAGTTCGACAGCTCTCTGGTTCTCTCTGGGAAACATTTTCTATCGAGTTCGACGAGGCTTACTCCCTTGGACACAAGATGCTCCAGAACTACTTCATCTTCGATGCAACAGACCCACTTCCTGGTGAGGTCGAGAAAGTTGAAGGTCAGATTGAAATCGAAATTATTCCTGGAGTAGGATTGAGTGGTCGAATCGACATGGTTCGACGAGACGGGAATCGTCGATGGATCGTTGATCATAAGACCTCTTCTTCAGGATTTGGGAACTTTGCTCCTCTGGATATCGACGGTCAACTGACAGCCTATGCATATCTATACTATGCCAAGACAGGTGTTCTTGTCGATGGGTTGATATACAACGTGCTGATCAAATCCCTCCCGAACTTTCCTGAAGTTTTGAAGAGCGGTGGTCTCTCGAAGTCGAAGTCCCAAGCGACTGTTTATGCTCTGTATGTTTCAGCTCTCGAAGAACTCTTTGCGGCCCCTTACGATGCAATCCCGGGAGAAGCACTCGTTCCCTACGTCGAGATTCTGAACCATCTCCAGCAGAAAGGATGGTCGAGTTTCTTCCAGAGGGCCTCATCGACTCGTAATTGGCATGAACTCGAATCTTTCCAGAATCATCTGGTCGAGAAAGCAAAGACAGCTCTATCGATTATCGAGGACCCCGAACGTTTGGCTTATCCCAGTCCCTCAACTTACACGTGTGGTTGGTGTCCCTTCCTCTCTGTGTGTAAGGCGAAAGAAGATGGCGGAGACTATCAAGCCATCTTAGATTCTCGATTCTTGAAAGGACAAGTATGGTAATTGAAATCAAGAAACCCGATACGTCCCGTTTTGCCAAGTGCCTTTTCTTCGGGCCTTCAGGTCACGGGAAGACAACACTCTTAGGGACGGCTGAAGACGACCCACGAACATCTCCCAGTCTTCTCCTCTCATACGAAGGGGGAACGAGTTCTCTCGTTGGCCGTGATATCGATATTGTCGATATCCGATCCTGGAGAGACTTCAATGAGGCGTATGCACTTCTGTCCGATCCGTCCTGCAAATACAAGAGCGTAGGGATTGATTCTGTTTCAGAGACTCACATCTTCGCTCTCCTGACTCTTCTGGATGGAGATCGCAATCGGAAGATCCCGGATCTCCTTGAACAAGGGGATTACGGTATTGCTCTCGTCCAGATGAGGAAATTCCTTCGTTCCTTCCGGGATTTACCAATGCATGTCTTCATGACTGCGTTGGCGAAAGATGAAACAGATCCCCGTGAGGGTCTCGTTAAGAAACCCTCTTTGACCGGATCTCTTGCAGATGAAGCTCCAGGCATCTTTGATGTCGTAGCTTACTTGGGATTGGGGAATGACGAAGCTGGGGACGAACATCGGTTCTTGTGTCTTCATGATGTCCCGAAACTTCGTGTGAAGACACGTACTCCCTGGAAGGCTGAAGTCCCCCAGATGATTCCCGACCCAACAATTACCCTGCTGCTGGATGCTCTTCAGATTCCGAAGGGACCAGCCTCAAAGAAGTAGCCACCCTATTCTGATCTATTCGAGACAGACTGTCCCTGTAAAGGCTGAGGCGATTTACAAACCGAAGAGGTGTCGGGTTGGCTTCCCGACTAGGCTGCCTAGACGATAGATCGGGTAGGAGAAATTCATTTCTTTACTTTGGAGGTTACACATGCAGATTGATCTTGATTTTAGTAATGTTCAAGAGTTCGAGGCAATCCCCGCAGGGAATTACCCGATCGTCGTAGAACAAGTAGAGATGAAGCAGTCCCAGAACTCTGACTATCCCTACTTGAATTACACTCTGACGATCACTGATGGCGAGTATGCCAATCGGAAGTTGTTCATGATCTCCAGCCTGTCCCCCAAGGCTCTGTGGCGGGCGAAAGCCGTCTTCCAGACCTTGGGAGTCTATCAGGAGAAGATGGATATTCAGGTTGACGATGATACGAATTTGGTCGTCTTCCCCGAACTCGTCGGTGCAGTCGGGATTGCTGTTGTAGGTCAAGAGACCTATGAAGGTCGGATTCAGAATCGAGTTCAGGACATTGTCCCGATGGACGATGGTGTTGCGAACGAGCTCGCTCAATCCACTCCTCCCCCTGCTGTCAAAACTCCGGCCACTCCTGCAACTGCAGTTCGCAAACCGATTGGCGGAGCTGCCCCAACGAACGGGAATCGGCCTGCTTTCAGGATCAAGTAGTCGATGGCTACGATTACTCTTTCCAGGAGTATGGATACGGTTGAAACCCCCTCGAGTAATATCGAGGGGGTTCAGCTCGTTCTCGAGAATGCTGTAACTGTCTTCTCCGATTCAGAAGGGAGTTCGATCGTTTCAGTTATTCTCAACTATATCCCTCGACATGTCCTTCTTCGACGAAAGTCTCTAAGGACATATCTCGAATCCTTCTCTTCCGAGACACTCTCGTGTGAGGAAATGGCCCTGAAGATTCTAGCCGAGCTTGATCTTCTTTTAGAGACGAAATCGATTCGAGTTGAAGTCATCTTCCAATCCACTGGGCTCCCAACGATCTCGACAGTCGTTCGGGCTTCAGATTAACTCAAGTAGAAAGGTCTATCGTGATAGATAAAAAGCTGAAATCTTTACCCGGCAACTCCTCCCTTCTGGACATCATCACAGGGACGTTCGTAGCTGTTCTCCTCATTTCGAATATCGCCTCGTCGAAGATTGTCCAGTTTGGTCCCTTCTCATTTGATGGTGGGACGATTCTGTTCCCACTGGCCTATATTTTCGGGGACGTCTTGACAGAAGTCTATGGTTACAAGAAATCTCGTCGAGTTATCTGGACAGGGTTCTTCTGGATAGCTGCAGCAGCAGCTCTCTTTGGTCTTGTAGCCTCTCTCCCTACAGCATCGGATTCTCTCGAACTCGCAGCTGCTTTCTCGATGATTTTTGGATTAGTTCCTCGAATCGTTGCTGCGAGTATGATTGCTTACTTCCTCGGAGAGTTCTCAAACTCCTTCCTATTAGCCAAGATTAAGATTTGGACTGCCGGGAAAGCTCTTTGGGTAAGAACAATCAGTTCGACACTTGTTGGTGAGGGAGTAGATACTTTTGTATTTCTGATGATTGCCTTCTGGGGTGTATTCCCTCCCGATCTCCTCTGGACGATTGGTCTGAGTAACTATATCTTCAAAGTAGGGACAGAAGTTCTCTTCACTCCGATTACATACATTATCGTGAATTGGCTAAAGAAGGTTGATCAGCAAGACGTCTACGATATAGGTACGAATTTCAGCCCCTTCTCTAGTAACTAAGGGGTATCAAACTACCTACTCTTAACTAGAGACTAGAGAGAACAAAGCCTCTCTAGTCTCTTTTGGAGGTCTTTATGGATAATTCCGTCAAACCAAGTTATGCCTCTATTCCCTCTTCTATCGAACGTACAGTCTATCGTCTGGCTCTTCTGAGTCCGACACCGGTAACTTTTAACGGTAAGCTCTGCCTCCCCGAACCCCCGAAGAATGTCACTCTAGGGAGTTCTGTTTTTCGCAAATTCGTCTGTGATCCCAGCTGTGATGCTTGCTGCATGATCCTCCCTGGCCCAATTACTCTCGATTATATTCCGTCTGAACTCCAAGCATTACCTGTCCGTCCCGAGGGAGAGCGAGAGTTCAAACCTGATATCATCGTAGTCAATGATCGAGAATTCGAAGTTTTTTCGACTGTGAAGCCTCTCTATGGTTGTCCCTTCCTGACAGTTCAGAAAGAATGTGGCGGTAAGGGATGTGAGCTTTGGCCGAATCACCCTCTCGAATGTTGGGCTGCCTACAAGATTCAAATTCAGAAGTACAAAGAGGGGTCAATCATTCTGAAACGTCCCCCGAGTCGAGCTTGGAGATGGACGATTCCCCCGAAGTGTACTTACCCAGAAGTCTCTCCCGAAGAGATGACTGTCGAACTGACGTCGGATCTTGATATCCTGACTCGCTATCTGTCTTGGGCACGATACTTCGAAATCCCTACGATTCTCCCTCGGATTATTGATCTCGTTGGGGCGATGATCTATCAACCCAACCCTGAAATTTTCCGTAGACCATTCATCGTGGATATGAACAATCCCAGCGTCTATCGATATACTGTTTAGGAGACCCATGAAGCATATTCTCATTCCCCCGATTCCCGAACTCAGACACGTTGCGGGAATGTCTCACTATTTGAGCCTCTCCCACTTAATTCAGTCTTCTCCGGAGTACGCCGAATTCTATTCGACAGAATCGAAGAGAGGAGCGTATGTAATTCTTGATAACTCTGCTCATGAATTCCAAGCTGGTCAGACTATCGAAATTCTGATGAAGCAAGGGGCAAAGATTCAAGCTAAAGAAATCGTCCTCCCTGATCGACTCTTCTCGGCACAATCGACAATCCTGGGATGTCAGGTCGCTCTCGATAAACTTCTCGATATGCCAGCCTTTCGATCAGGAGAATATCGACCTCGATTGATGATTGTTGCTCAAGGAGAGTCTCCCGCAGATCTCCAAAGATGTGCAGAAAAAATGTGTCATGATTGGGAGACATATAGTATCGAGTATCCGCAGATTTTCGATCGTCCCCCTGTTTTGGGAGTCTCTAAAGACTATGAAGTCTTCCCGGGAGGATTGAAGGGACTCCTCGAAACGATCTTCTTTCCTCTGCAAGAGGACTTGACGACAGAAATTCATCTCCTCGGCTGGGGTCGAAAGCTGTGGGATCTCTCTGGGATTGCCTATGAGTATGGAAAGAGAATCCGATCTGTCGATTCTGCAAAACCCTTCGTCTATGGTTTGAATGGCATTCGTCTCGACCCTCGAGAAGTCCCTCCTCCCTACCCAAAGCGTTCCCCTACGTATTTCCAGACACAATTGACGAAAGATCAGCGTCTCTTAGCGGAATTCAACAGTCAGATTTTCGAGGCTACGAGTCGAGGTGAAGTATGACACTTGAAGGTTATCCAGGCTGCGAAAAATGCCCTCTTGCTGGACAACCCATGGTTTTTGGGAAGGGCCCCTCCGGGGGTATCGCCATAGTGGGAGAAGCTCCGGGAACAGTAGAAGTTGCTAAGAAAGAACCCTTCGTCGGGCTCTCTGGGAAACTTCTTCGAGAGACGTTAAATTCTGCAGGAGTCGATCCTGGGGCAATTTACATCACGAATGCTGTCTTATGCCATCCCGATAAGAATGAGGCACCTTCGAAGACGGCCATTCAATGTTGTCGAGCTCGTCTTCTCTCGGAGTTGAAGTCTCAGAAAGTTCAGAAAGTTCTTTCTGTCGGTGCAATCCCTCTTTCAGCTCTTGCACCTGAAGTTGGGACAGCAATTACGAAGACTCATGGGATTGGGACAATGATTAATCTCGACTCTGAGACTCAAGTCTACTACGTCCCAACATATCATCCTGCAGCTATCATACGAGACCCAGATCTCTTTCGAGATCTGGCACGAGACGTTATCAAGCTTTTGACCCATGATTCTCCCGTGGATCTCCCTGACTGTCTGACAATTGTTTGTCGAGACGTCCCGGATACTCTCTACTGGCTCGACGTCATTTCGAAGGCTTCTCGTCTGTCTTGTGACTTAGAGACGACAGGCCTATCTGCACAGTCTGATCGAATTCTATCTTTGGGATTCGGGGCCTTAACCATCGGAGAAGAGGGAGATACAGAGGGACTCTCTGTAATCGTTCCGAGAAACCTAGTCTATATCGATGAGGTTCGAGAGGCCGTTCGTCGTCTTCTACATATCCCCGAAATTAAGTGGGTATATCACAACAGTAAATTCGACGTCATCTTTCTGCAGCAGTATCTACAAGAGAGATATCGACCCGCGATCATGACGGATACGATGCTTCTTCAGTACGCTCAAGATGAACGTGGGAGTGATACAGAATCGACCTCGAATGATCGTGGTTCATATCGTGTTCATGGGTTGAAAGATCAAGCTCGAATGAGATTTGATATCCCTGACTATCACTTCGACTTCAAGATCTTTTATGCCACTCCCGAAGAAGAGAGGGACTGGGAGTCTCTGTATACTTATCACGGGAAGGACTGCTTCTTTACCCTGCTTCTTTGTGATGAACTCGAGAAAGAGCTCGACGATGAGTCCCCGAAGCTAAGACAACTCACCGAGGGTTTTCTCGTCCCCGGGGCTCTTGCTCTGGGCGAGATTGAATTTGCAGGGACAAAGATTGATATCGAATACTTGAAGAAACTTCGTACACAGACTGAAGAAGAGCTCCTCTTCGTAGAGACTCAGCTCAGAACTGTCGCACAGAAGTATGGAATTGAAAAGTTTAACCCTGCTTCTCCTCTTCAAGTCAAGGAACTATTTACTGCCATCAAGTTCTTCGCTCCTTCTTCAGAACGTGAAGTTATGCTTATGACGTTGAAGAAGACAAAAGCGACAGCGGAAGTTGAGAGCGTAGTAAAATACATCCTCGAGTTTCGTCAGAAATCGAAAGTCCTCTCGACCTATATCGAGGGCTTACTGAAGAGAGCTGACAGTAATGGTCGTGTCCACCCCGACTTCTGGGTTCATGGGACTGCTACAGGTCGACTCTCCTGTCATGACCCAAATCTTCAGAACATCCCAACATTGATGGGACAATTGATTCGAGATGCTTTTATCGCTGACGAGGGTCGTCTACTCCTCGAAGCTGACTTCTCTCAGCTCGAATTGAGAATTGCTGCTTGGTATTCTGGCGATCAAGAAATGATTTCCGCTTATCAGAACAACGAGGATCTCCACAAGAAGGTTGCTGCAGCAATGTTTAAGAAGCCTGTCGAGGAAGTTACTCATCTCGAAAGATATATGGCTAAATACGTTGACTTTGGGATCATCTACGGTCGTGGGGCAAAGAGTCTATCCGAGGGATGGGAGATGGAATATGTTGTCGAGCAGGGAGGGAAGCCTTGGACTCTTCATGAGGCTGAAGTCTTCCTGAAGAAGTTTCTCGACTCCTTCCCGGGTCTTCGGGATTGGATCTCTTATCAACAAAAACAGGTCGTCAAAGATAAGTATATCGAGACCCCGATGGGACGTCGTCGGAGATTCCCTCTTCTGACGAATCAAAATATCGGCAACGTTCAGAGACAAGCAGTAAATGCTCCTGTACAGTCTCTTGCTTCTGATCTCTGTTTCGGAGCTCTTTGGAGACTTCACGATCTTCTCCCAGAAGGATATAATATCCGATTTACTGTTCATGACTCGATTATGTTCGAGATCCCCGAGAACTACGACCCCGAAGTTCTTGAGATGATCGCGTTCGAGATGACACAGAATATCCCGATCGATAGTGTCGTTCCTTTTCAAGTCGACATGAAGATTGGGAAACGTTGGGGTCAGATGGAGAAGTTGAAACATGAGTAGACCTACAATTCGCCAATCTTCGGGGACTCGAACTCTAACAGCTCTACGAATTCAGTCTGGGTTGAGTCAATCGATTCTCTCGAAAATGACAGGTATTCCACAACCTGTCATTTCGATGTACGAACACGGTCTGGAGATCCCTGGCCCCGAAGCTGAGAAGCTCTTTCAAGCCCTCTCTTCGGTTCGACCTCTATCGGGATATACCTCCCAGTCGCTATCTCAAGTCTGGGAGGGATAGTCCATGGCTGAACATCCAATCGAGTGGTGGACGTCAAAACTAAGCAGACTTAAACGAGTCAGTGATGGCTGGATGGCCGAATGTCCAGCTCACAAAGACTTGAAACAGTCTCTTCATCTCACTGTCGACGATTCGGGAGGGGTTGTTGTCTATTGTTTTGCAGGTTGCGAATATGAAGAAATTTTATCCGCAATCGAGAAGAGGGATCTTGAAGTCGAACCTCCTCCGTCGATTGTTCGAGTTTCCCAGCTCCCTTCTCTAAAAGGATCCGAGTGGTGGTCAACATATACTGGAATCCCTTGGTCGGAGTGGTCTGAGTGGGGTGTAAAAGAGGAGGCGAATGCAATCCTCTTTACATGGCAGGATAGTCGAACTGTTAAGAGACGGGCTGTAGGGAAGAAAGAGTTTATTTGGAGTCCTCAGGGGTATCCCACTCCTCCTTTATGGCCGACGATCCCTCCTTCCCTCCCGAAACGAATCTGGTTATGCGAAGGGGAGAGTGATAGTGGGATTCTTCGTCATTTAGGGTACCCTGCGTATGGGATAACCAAGGGGGCAGGAGTTCGTGGGATTCATGAGATTCTCGTTCATTTGAAAGATCGGGGTGTCTGCGAAGTTGTCCTCCCGTTTGATGCCGATCAAGCAGGAGAGAAGGGATCCCAATGGTTCTCTATTTCTTGTCGAGAAGCGGGACTCCTCCCGATCCCGATTGATCTTCAGAGAACTCTTAACCCCCTTCAAGGAGAGAAAGATCTTCGAGATTTGTGGCTTCGTCTTCAAGACATCACGAAGATGAAAAAGCTTCTCGATTTCTTGGTTGAGTCTGCAGCCTCGAAAGAAAGATCTCGAACGAGTGCTCGAGTATCCCTCGACGAGTTCTTACGGATGCCAATCGATCCTGCTCTCTGGCTCGTAGATAGAGTCTGGTTGAATCAAACGATTGGCCTTCTTGTAGGGTTCCCGAAAATGGGTAAGTCTTGGTTGTCTTTGGATCTTGCTGTGTCTATTGCTTCGAATACGCCCTTCTTAGGGAAGTTCGCTGTGAAGAATCCTGGGCCTGTGGTTCTGATTACGAAAGAAGATCCTGATCATCTCCTGCAAGATCGTCTTCAGAAGATTCTTCTCTCGAAGGGACTGGGAGGAGAAGTGATAGTCAATGAGGGATCGAAGCAGATGCAGATTTCTCTACCTAAGAACACGCAAACAATCCCCCTATACATCGACTTGACAAGAGAGTTTCTCTTCAAGCCAGAAGGGGTAACGAACCTTCTAATCTGGTTGAGGGAGATTCGAGATCGACATGGGTACATCTCCCTGGTAGTCTTCGATCCTATCCTTCGTATGCTCGAAGGGATAGATGAGTTCAAGGCTTCTGAAGTCAACACAGCCGTCTTCTCTGCTGCATCTCGAATTCAGAGGGAGATAGGCTCTGCTGTCTGCCTAGTGCATCACAAAGGGAAGGGAGGAGCTGAGGGGAAGGGATCGTATGGCTCTATTGCCTTTCATGCCTTCTCCGAGAACACTCTCTATCTTCAAGGTGAGGAACCCGATGCAGATGGTTGGGTAAATGTGAGGGGTGAGTTCAAATCCTCTGGAGAGAGTTCCTGGTCATATCGATTCCCCGAACTCGAGAAAGCGTATCAAGTTGAGGTTCAGCTCGATACAGCCCCATCCCTGGGAACCCCTCAAGGGATCGGGAAGATGGTTCTTCAGAAGCTCCAGGACATCTTCCCTGACGGTCTGACAATTCCCGAGATACTCCAGATCCAAGATGGGATCACAGACTACATGCTTCGAGCGGCTCTTCATCAACTCGAAGCTCAGGGACTCCTCAGATCAGAGAAAGATCTTCAAGCGCCCTCGAAAGGAGGGCCAAAGAAGAATCGATGGTACTGGGTACCCCAAACAGAAAAAGCTCGTGCTTAGCACGAGCTTTTCCTATTGCTACCCCCGGGACTCTATAATCAGAGTCTCATACCCGACCAGGGAGAGTAGCCAAGTAGAGGTTCAGAGAGGGAGTTGGGGTCGAGAGATAGACATCGGCCCCAGTAATCTTTCGATGATATTCCACTCCCTGATACACAGCAGTAATCTTATCCCCCACGAAGAAGTCCTTCCCATACGTACAAGTAGGGAGCTGTAGAGGGTCGAACTTGAAGACGACTTCTGGAATCTTGTCTGCGAGCTTCCCTCCTCCCGCAGACTCTAGACCATCTGTAGAGGATTCATTTCTCGCATCCATCTGCGACTCACAAGTGTTCCAGGGGGAGTCATCCTGCAGGGGAGTATCCTCTACAATTACGAGTTCTCGATCATACCCAACTCCCTGTCCGGAAGTGTAGATGAGATTGACTTCCTCCTGACGATCGAAGGTATACTTCGGTCGGGTCATATTCCCTCTCTCGAGGGAGAAGATCAGAGGGAGATTCCCTGCGCCATTCAGACCTGTAGAAGGATTGAGGCCAATTGTTGTTCGATCTGTCCCCCTCTGCCCATTATAAGTTCGAAATTCGAACTCCGCAGGACCCGTCCCGACAATATCGAAGTCGACCTCAGTTGCAGCTGCTACCTCCTGACAGACGGAGAGAACATTCTTGTAGGCTCGTGATCCCGTCCAGAGGGATCCCGTAGCACCATCCGTAGCGATCGAAAGTCCCGGGAAGGTCCCAGCTCGAAATCTCCCCTCAGCAACGAGAGCATCCTCCCCGAGATTCTGACGAACGATATCCTTCAGAATCGTCTCCCCATGTCCCGAGAAAGATGTTCGGGGGTGACCTGAGAAGTAGGCAATGATACGTCTCCTGAGAAGATCCGCATACCCTGGTCCCGAGAGGGTAATTTTCGTTCGACCAGATTCTGTAACCTCCGAAACTGCTGAACGAATGAACCCTTCGAATTCTAGGGAGTTGTAGATCCCATACTCAGGGAAGTTTTGACAGACTTCGACTTGATAGTCGACCTGAATCGAGGAGAAGAGAGTACGTAGTCTCTCGTCCTCGATGGGATCGATACTCCCAGAATCGAGGACCATATAGAAGCTCCCCGGATCGTTCGTTCGTGGATAGAGGGTTAGTTCACTCCAATGATCGAGATGACAGATTGGGACGCCGGCATGATTCTTGATACGAATGAAGACAGAG
The DNA here is from genome assembly GCA_030372945.1 of Methanothrix sp. Lineage (GTDB taxonomy): Archaea > Halobacteriota > Methanosarcinia > Methanotrichales > Methanotrichaceae > Methanothrix. The sequence goes on from JAUCQD010000187.1 coordinate 28,714, forward strand.
CTCGACATGAAACCTCAAGCAATCTTAATCGCCCAGAAGTAGTCCATCGTGAAGTTCAGATTGACAGTTGTGTTATGTTTCACTGTCGGTCGGATCGTCTGACCCTCGGAGAGAGTTCGAACCATCAGGACATCCAGATGAAAGATAGAGTTCTCATCATGATTGGCAGCACATTGACCGTAGTAAGATACTCCACTGTCGATATTGATGTAGATCTCCCGAGCACGATCTGCAGTCGCATGAGCAGCCCAATACCCACTACCCCCAAGAAGATAGAGACCTGCTAGACCTTCGGGGATCGTCAGATAGGGATTTGTCCCATCGTGAAAGCCCCCATTATCGAAGTGTTCTGAGGAGTAAGTTGTCAGATCCGTCAACGCTCCCGATGCGATTGATTGTGCAGAAAATCGGATAACAGCCCCCAGGGCATTCTGCCACAGGGGGATAGCTCCCGAGCTTTTCAGGGAGAAGCCTTGAGTCCCGATTGCGAGTTCACTCAACACTCCCGCAGCGGATCGAAAGGCTAGAGAGCCATCGGCTGTATAGGGATAGAGAGCTGTAGCGAGTTTCGTATAGTCGATACATCCCGCGAGGATCTTGATAGCTGTAACCGAGTCTGATGCCAGCTTATTCGCGGAGACAGAACTATCGAGAATCTTCGTCTCGGTTACTGCTCCTGCAGCGAGCTTCCCAGCAGTAACTGCATTATCAAGAATCTTCGACGTCGAGACAGCATCATCTTGAAGTTGAGAAGCAGTAACCTTCATCGGGATCGAAATGTGTACAGCTGTGGCTGTAATCGTGATTACCCCAGCAGAGGTAATTGAGATCTCAGCGAGAGACACTTCCCAAAGAGTCCCGTCTGTTTGGGTTACGTCGGGATAGTCTGCTGAACTCGGACCCAACAAAGCAAGACGAACAGTCTGAGCTGCGAAGTCTTTCCTCAGAACGAGGGTGTAGTAATTCGTTCCCGACCCTGGGGCAGCTACATTGAAGTCGACGACAGCAGTATTCTCGTAGAGTTTTCCATCCACGAGAGCTCGACCAGTATCAACTCGAATAACTGTTCCACCAGGGTTCGTGACTGCGAGCTCATTGAGAGAGCCCGTGATGACAGATTGGGTCGTTCGATCCGACTGCATCAAGGATGAGATGAAATCCGAGAAGGTATCGTCACTATAGGGACCACAGTCCCCGGTAACCTCCCCTCCCCAAAAGTAAGAAATTTGAGCCATAGAGTCCTCCTCAGATACCTAAGTATCTCGGATAGAAAGATAGAGAGACCTTCGAAGCAGGCGAGACACCCGTCCCAGCGAGTTCGAACTCATTCAGACCCCCCGGGACTTCATCCTCGGGGGCTATATGAAAGATCGTGAGATTACTGTCACTAGTTACCGTCCCAGAGAGGTCGGTATCGTCTTGATTCTTGACAGTCTTTCGACCATACTCGAGGGAGATCGTCAGAACCTCTCCAGCAGCGATATCGTAGTCCAGCCCAATCTTCTCGTTCGTAGAGAGATTCGTGATCGAGAAATTTTCGTAGGGGCCAGTAACAGTAATCGTAGGGAAGGTTCGCCAAGTCCCTGTATAGGTCAGAGACTTCTTCCTCGAGAAAGCCGACCCTCCCAGAGTCATCGGGAACGAGAAGGGGAGAACCCAGTCTGTCAATACGGAAGAGTCAACAAGATTTTCCCAGAGAAGACCACGAGAGATGGGATCGTACCATGTTGGGTCAGGGCAGGTCAGACGAACAGTATACTTCATCGTCTGGGATCGATCTGTCAGGAAGTTGATATCAAAGTTCAACCCATCACTGTAGTAGGCTTGGATATCCCTCTCGATATCATTGAAGAGATATCTCAAGGTAATTGCTGTGTTGCTCGGTCTGAAGATCTTCATCAAATCGTCTCGATTCTGATAGTGTTCTGCTCGAGTATGAGCTTTAGCTGTGAAGACAAGATCGATCGTTCTCGACTGAAGACGAAAATCCAGAAGGGTTGTCCCGTGTTGATATGGGCCAGATTCCTCGGATCTCCTGATAGGGGGAAGACCAAACCCATTTTCTGCTAGGAGGGAGAATCGAGACTTACCCCCAAAGGGATAGTCTCGACCTCCCGAAGAGATAATCAGATAGTCTGGAATCATTCTAGACACTCCCCATCAGTTGAAGGAGACGAATATCATCGGATACCCGACGTTCGGATTGATAAGGGTAGGTAGCGTTAACGACATATGAATTCGAAGTCGAGTAGTTCGAGATCGAAGGGATCGGGAGAGCGGGGCTCGAAAGCTGCTGACTCGCTACGAGAGTTCTCGTTAGTGCAGCTGTAACCGAGACCTCAGGGAGATGGGCTAGATTCTCTACCCCTTTCTGAACAGATTTCATAATCCCCTCCCCCATATCCAAGAATGGTTTCGAGGGAGAATGCATTTGAAGAGCATCCTTCGCAGCTTGAACGGCATTCGCGAGAGTAGATGAGATCGTCGAGATCAGAGTTGAAGCCATGTTCTTGATACCATCTATCACACTCTGAATCAAGTCCTTCCCAAACTGTAAGAACTTCCCTACGAACTTCAGGGCCTCAGTGAGGGCATTCGTTAGACCAGTTGTGATGGAAGTAACGATATCCTTCATCATGTCGGGGATGATAGAGTGACCTACGAGTTTATCCGCGAGGGTCGTGAAGAACTGAATCACTCCACCAATGAAGCCCCCAATCAGTCCCAGGATAGACCCGATGGAGATCTGAACGATCCCTACAATCTGATTCCAAGTTCCCTGTATGATCTTCCAGATCCCTTCCCAATGCTTTGAGAAGGACTCGTTGAAGAGACGAGCTGCAGTATTCCAGTCACCCTGGATTACAGCCCAGATGCCCTGGAAGAACTTCCCGAACCCTTCGATGATCAACTTGATACCTTCGAAGGTCTGAGACCATCCCGTAGCGAGAGTCGCTAGTCCCTGAATCACGAACGTGATCGCTGTGATTATCCCTCGAACGAAGCCTGTAATTACTCCAATGACAGTCAGAAGAGCCCCTACGAGAACTCCGAGGAGAACAGTTCCGATCACTTTCAGAACAGGGAGAAGATAGGCCTGGAACATCTCGATGAGAGGCTGGAGAGCCACAGCTAACTGATCCCAGGCAACTCTGAGTTGATCAAAAGCAGGTTGTAGAACAGCTACGATGACATCCCAGAGGGCTAGAACTTTGTCTCTGAACCCAGCAAAGTTCGTTGCAAAGGCAACTCCGAGGAGAGTAATTGCCGTGACGATCCCGAAGATCGCTAGAGCAATCCACCCGAAGATCGGAAGGAGAGATAGAAGAGGAGCGAAGGTTTGACTCAAGATTGCCCCAGCAGCAGCAATCCCTCCCGCCCCGACGATCGATTCTACAACTTGAGCTATCGCAGGGGCTAGAGTTAGAAGAGTCCCGATGATCGTTCCTACAGTCTGGAGAACCCCCGAGAGAACGAGAACTGCAGCAGCGACCTTGAGAATCGTCTCCCAATTCGTATTCAGCCAATCGAAGAACCCCCCGATAGCAGGGAGACCCACATTCAGGAACCAATCACTGAACTTCCCCAGGGCAGGGAGAGCTGTATTCAAGATCCAGTCGGCGATATTCCGAATCGTGTCCTGGATCTTGGGACCATTGTCGATCATCGACTGAGTCAAGTTGATGAAGAATCCTCCCAAACCAGTCTGACCCGAAGTAGGGGTCTTCGTAGCCTGGGTATAGAGATTCGTGAAGATATCCAGAATACCTTGACCATTCTGATCCCAGAAGATCTTCAGATTCCCTAAGGCTGTTTCGATATCATGAAGAAAAGCTATCACGACTTTCGGGACATGTAGTGTTTCGAGAGCCCCAAAGAAGTCCCCTGTAATCGTCTGACCGAGAGCTTTGAAGAGGGCTCCCACAACCTTGACAGTAATCCCTACGACTGTCTGGAAGGTCTGGAAAGCCTTCAGACCTGCTTCCCCGAAGACACTCTGAATGAGACCTTCGAGAACCCTCCCACCTGGAGCAAGACTCTCGAGAGCTTTTCCCATCTCTTCGATGCCTTGGGTATTCCCTGCGAGTTTGTACTCAGAGAGTTTCTTCAGGGAGGAGGAGTACTGTTCTAGCCAAGAGATCAGACGCTCAGCAACAGGAGGGATCTGAAAGTTTTCTGTTAACTTGGCCCCGAGCTCCTCGAGGATTTTCGAGGATCGGATGTCTTGCAGGACAGTAACAAATCGACCACCGAAGGCTGTAATCTTCTCGATTACACCCTGGAGGAGCTTCGGGATTGTTAGAATGAAGGCATCTGCGAAGGTTGACTTCAGGCCTTCGAGAGACAGGGACATTCTCTTAGCAGCTCCACCAAAGACCTTATCACTGTACTCACCAAAAGCCTTCGTAAAGTCAGCCCAGGTAATCTTCCCTTCTGCGAGGAGCTTATTGAATTCCTCGTAGGACTTGATTGAGAATCCCATCGTCTTTGCTGTATAGATGAGAATGTCATTCAAATCGACACCAGCCAAGGCCAGCTGACGAACATCGAGAGCTGTAACCTTGTTCTGGGATCGAACTTGAGCAAGATTGTACCCGATACGTTCGAGCTGTTCATTTGTAGAACCGAGGCCTGCTCCCATCGTTAGAACAGAGCGAGTAAAGACTTCTGCTTCGGCTGCAGGGAACTTGAAGGCCATTGCTTGACGGAAAGTCTCCACAACTTTCTCGAAGGAGTAGGGAGACTCGATGGCAAGAGTAGCCAGCTTGTCCATCAAGGCATCGGTCATCTTGATAGCTTGAGGCATTACGTCGGAGACAGAAACAACACTCTCAGCAAGATTCCCATTTGACTGTTCGAGTACCAGTTGTCGGGCGATTAGACCCGAGATACCAATCTCGTACATCTGCATATCGGCTGTGGCTTGGATAGCCGAAGTGCCAATCTCTGCAAAGCTATCTACGATCTTGTAGGCGATGCGGCTGACAAGGATACCCCCAGCGATCGTCAGGACACGATCGATCTGAGTCCCAAAGAAGGAGAGAACCTTCCCTACAGGGAAGAGAGCCGAACCGACGGAGCCTACAGACCCCGCCATCTTTCCAATCGTCGAAGTGAACTTATTCGCGTTCGACTGAAAGGTCGACATCCCATCTATGACAGCTGTAACACCTACTGTCCCTAAGGCCATTATCGAGATCTCCGTTTCATCTGATCTACCGCTGCAGAATTCTCATGGAGTTTCTGCATATGACGTAGACGATAGTGAGCAACCTCTAGAGCCTTCTCTTCAGAAGACAGAGAGGCCCATTCATGAAGATTGTAGTGAGCTTCGATTCGAACGTAGTGTTCCTCAAAACTCGGGACGAGCCCTGGGATGAGCCTCTCGTATTGAATCCCTACGGCGAAGGTATTCCCAGGGTTCGTTTCCAGGATGGGTTGACCATCAAGGGTTACGTTGAAAGTTCTTGACAGCTTCGGTAACATCCTCTTCGGATACCCCCGACAGCCGTCCTACAGCTCCAATGATCTTTTCGATGTCACTCCCTAAAGGAGCGGCAGTGTATTTCACCCAGAGGAGATATCTCTCAATAGGATCATCCGATCCCATCTTGAGAACCCTCATCTTCGAGAGCCAGATAGGATCGTCGGGAGAGGGGAAACCTTTCGGGATCTGGGCGACAGTCGTCCCGAGAAGGATGAAAGCATTGTTGATTTCTACAGCTACCATCATATCCCAGGCCCGACGGGCTTCGAGATACTCAGGGTCCTGAGGGTTAGGCTCATCCCGACCCTTCGAAGCAATGTGGACAATCGGGACTGCAGGCTTGGATGGGTTCACCCTTGCCATGACGTCCGTCATGAACATCGCTGGGACAGTCTGAGCTTTCAGAACAACTCCTGTGGAGAGAGTAATCAGACTGTCTGGATTCTCTCCAGTATGAACGCGAGATACAGTAGGGTTGCGAGCCATTGTGTTCCTCCTAAGATGAATACTACGCGGCCTTCACTACAAATCCGGCCGAAGCGTCATCGGCCAAACCAGCACCGTAGACGATATTGTGGATCCCAGTCCCCACAGCAAGGGCGTTGATACGATCATTCGCTGGGATTTCAGGGGCTCCCTCAGCTTCAGGGAGGACGTACCAAGAATTCCCACCATTGACAGTACGAAGGATAACACCCTTCGGGCCCGCAATCGTTCCCGTCAGATAGCCTTCGACCTCATCAACGAACTTGATATCATACAGAGCTGTGAGGGTAACCGGGAGGGAGACTTCCGTCCAGGTCACACCCTGATCGTCTGTCAGATACATCTTGCCGGATGAGGTTCCCACGAACCAAGTTGTCTCGGAGAACATCGAGACGGAGATCAGATCGACGAGAGTTGGGGCTGTAGCAAGGGCCCAGTCGTCACCATTCGTTGTATAGACAACTGCTCCACCGGCACCAACAGCCACGACATGTTCATCGTCGTAGGCATGAATAGCAGCCAGATCTTGAACAGTCGCGATACCAGCATCCTGAACCGTTACGCCCGAGGCAAGGTTCGTGAGACTATAGATGTAGCCTCCCTTGCCGCAGATGAAGATGTGACGAGAATCCGGGGCCGTGATCGCCTTGGGAGTCTTTGAAGAGACGAACCCGGTTGTAACTTGAGCCCAGGTTTCAGTGTTCGTCAAGATATCAGCGATCTTGGCATACAGGTATCCATTCTGGGAAGAAGAGATCACCACGAGATACGATCCCATCCCGGCGAGGCCTTCAACCAGATCGGAGTTGGCCAGGGCGTCGATGTTGATCTGAATGAACGTACCACCATCAGTCGAACAGAGAACTGAGGGCAGAGCCCCACCACTCGAGGCATTCGCTTTCATCAGAGCAAAGACACGATCCGCTCCATCCGAGGCTGCTTCCCCACAATCTCCACAAGACTTGGTATCAATAACTTCGATATCCAAGATCTCGCGAACAGCTTGGGTTGTGGCTTTCTCGAAGAAGAGGAGCTGAGAGAGTTCATAGACTTCTCGAGCAGAGAGCTCGAGGGTCTCGTTGACTGGATTCTGATCATCACGAGTCAACGCACCAGCATTCTCGTCTGCCCAGCTTGAAATCCGACCATCGGGATAGACACGAATCTTATCCCAGCCGGCATCGAAATCCTGAGGGTGACGACAGCGACCGATGTGGACCTGAACGTCAACACGACATCCCTTGTTAGCCAGACGGAGCATCTCACTGACATCCTGAGGGTAGTAACCCTTCAGGGAGGTCGTGGGACGTTCCGGAGCTCCCTGAATGGAGTCGATCTGAACGAACTTCCCGTATTGATTGGGATCCGGACCATAGACAGGAGTCGTGTCCGAGAATCCCAGGGTGGTCTCACCAACCCTCATCTGTCCCTGGTAGACGGGAATCCGAGTAGGGTGGGAGCCTCCCTCGATTGTCCAAACTCGAGTTTGACCCGATTGAACAGGTGTTTGATTACCCATGAGAACCTCCTATTGTTTTCTCAAGTTGACATACGCTTGAAAGATGAGTTGGGCATCTAGACGAAGAGCAGCCTGAAGGGCTGATTGAAGCTGTTTCACGTCCCGAGCTTCAGTCTCTGTCCAGATGTGTCGACAGAAGAGTTCATTGTGGAGTCGAGTTGCCAGTGGTTCTGGTAAATTGAGATCATCGATGATCTCGGGGGGACCCACAGGAATCCCTTGAGGGGCTTCGGAGTCTTTAGCCCCGTCGGGAAGAAGGACTCGATACCATCGACCTCGACTATCTTGATAATCTACAGGCTTCACCGACTGATCCTCCTTCCTTCCTGGAAGCATCGCCTCCAAGCATATATGGACCCTCGATATGTCCCGAAGGGACAAGCTAGATCCGAAGGATTGACGACATAAGAATGATCGTCTTGAACTCGAGAGAGATCCTCAACCCAACGATCGATGTAGCTCTCTACGTTGGAGCAAGAACAGACAGGTCGATCGAGGAGAGTACACGAGAGGGCTACGATCGTTGTCTCCCAGTAGGGATCCATCGTAATCTTCGAGAGGGGTGACCCCGGGAGTTCATATCCCGAGTAGTACCGACATCGAACTCGATCAGGGGGGACAGAATTCAGGAGGGATACCCTCGAGAAAGTCTCCGATTCAGCATCCCAAGTCCCAGGAGAGAAGGAGACCAGTCCCAGTCGGGCATCTCGGGTATGGAGACACCCATCCTGATAGGTCCCCTCGCAGGGAGGGTCCGAACATTCTCCTGATTCGGGACCCCAGAGAAGCTGAGCCTGAATCGAAGGGTCGTTGTAGACCCGATAGATATCCACAGTTGATACAAACGACGCAGGATCGTCTCCATCTATTACAGAGACAGCCCAGACCTCAGCAAGATCGGGATCTCCTAGGAGCCAGCTTTGAATCTGAATGATGAAGTTCCCACCACTCAGGGAGACTTTTATGGGACGAATCTCCCAGGCAGGTTCAGCGGAGTGACCCGAGAAGAAAGCCCGAATCTCTGAGACATCGGTCAGTGATCCAGCGGGGACAGTAACTGTCCCAAGCTCGTTGAACCCATCTCCATCGGGATCCGAGAAGACGATTGGGGCTGAAGCTTCAACTGAAGTTGTAGCTCGGACCCCTCCCGAGATGAAGTGGGGGAGGACCTCTAGACTCTTCACACGAGAGAGACTATCGAAGAGAGTCCGAATCTCAGGCTTCGCGGATCGAGGGAAGTTGACAATCCGATCATCCCAGTCGGGAAGGAGATTGTACCCGACAGTCTCGGCCAACTGAACCTCAGCCATACGAATAGCTATAGCTACCTGTTCTCGACTAACACGATCCGAATCCTGCCAGTCGTATTGAAACCACCCCTCACCACAGGTCTTTCGACCATTCAGCACGGTCGAGGTCATTTGATTGAAGTGAAGGGGGTTCAACCCGATGAGTTGAGCCCAGCGATCCAGAGAAAGCCAAGTGGGAGTAGATGCTCTAGCCATTAGCTACCCTTTCGACTATCAGAGCTCCCGCACTTAGAGCAAAGGGAACTCCCAAATAGAACACAATCTGGGGCTGTATCAACCACAAGATGAAGTAGAAGATACCTATCCAGATAGAGAGACACCATTTACAGACGAGAACTTCCGCGAAGAAGCTGTGAGGCCAATGAGTCGGGAACCCTGCATCGTCGTGCTGAATCCCAGCAAGACTTCGAATCTTCACGAAGATATCGAACGGCCCTCGTTCAGAGCTGAACAGGGAGGCAACTCTCCACACAACCAGAGAACCGAAGACGAGTTGAAAGAACATTTCTACTCCCGAATAAATCCCAAAGATCGAAGATCTGCGATGTCAGCTCCCGACATGGGGGCCCACTCGATGTAGTCCTTACCCGACCAGAGGGCGATACAATATCGAACGGGCCACTGTCGAGTCCCCAGAACGAGAACTTTCGGGTCTTGGGATAGACGTCGAGTCCCAACGAGTTCAAACTGCCAGGGGGATTCATTCTTTCTGAGGTATCGAAGCATGAGGCTTCGATTCCAGATCCCAGCTTGGAGACTCATATGATACTGACTCTGAGGGTCACTTCGTATGAGATCTAAATACTCATATGATTCATAGTCTGTCATCCCTACAGCATAAAGACGATCAGCCGATAAGTCCATACGGAGCATCTCAGGATGGTGACGCATATACGTCCAGAGGAGGGATACAGCATAAGTGTCAACCTTTCGAACAAGCCAGTAATCCTCGAGCATCAGCACGAAGTGTTCGTGAGGGAAGGTCTGTAGGAATGAAATGAGAGGGTTCGACCACTTCTCTGCGGGGTAGTCTGACATCTGACCCATCGAGACGAACGAGAAGTTCTCTGGCAATTCGAAGGGAGGGGACGAGAACCCTAGAATCGTTACGGGTTGGTGGGAACCCCAGTATTTGTTAAACTGCCAAGCAAAGGGACGTAGGGCCCAGAGATACTTATCTGAGACGAGAGTCAGAACGGGAATGCACTCTGATGTGGACATCATGCTCCTTCGAGAACAGTTGTTTTCGTAACAGCATCAACATCCACAGGGAGAAGTCTCTCTCCGGAAGGGGATCGATCATCAGGGATCAGCTTAAAGTACGGGCCCGATCTATCCGAGAGAGATAGGAAAGACTGAGCATCACGAGGGTCGAAGTACTTCGTCTCGCCTTTCTGAACCCGATACGTAGTCCCCGTAGTACGACCTCGAAAGGTCATCTTACCATCTCCGGGACCTACGTACTCCAGGAGAACAGCTCCCGAGATTTCAACATTTGAAGCAGATCGTTCGGGAGAGCCAAAGGTCATCTCCCGGGACTTTCTGGGTAGGGAGCGACGCTGACCACACCCTGAGCAAGCCATAGTTTCCTCCTTAGAGTAGAAACGAGACCACTTCTGACGAAGTGTCTCGAGAAGTTCGGGTTTCTGGGAGAGAGACTTCACCCTCTCTGTCCCGGAATTCATTCGATAGATGAAGCAGGGTTCAGGGAGATGAGTACTGCAGATCCCTTTCGACTGTAGAGCAATGAAGTAATCCCAGTCTTCCCATCCCTTCAATTGGACATCGAACCCTCCCGCAGAGAGATGAGCTGACCGAGGGACGAGACATGTGACAGCGTGTCTCATCTGACCGAGAACCTCCCCACAGACGAAGTCGGGACATTCTACGATCTCATACTTCGTTCGAGGGTCCTTTGCATTTCGAACCCAGTCTGTATATACGACAGATCCAGTCTGAAGATAGACGTCATACATGTCCTCGATTGCCCAGGGCATGAGAAGATCATCCGCATCCAAGAAGAGCAGAGCCTCCCCACGAGCATTCTTCACTCCGAGATTTCGAGCATAAGCAGGTCCTGCTTTGCCGGGGGTATCGAAGAGTCGAGCCCAGGGAGCCCCCAGTTTCCCGAGGGATAGACCATGCCCAGTATCATTGATGAGGATACATTCCCAGTCCTGAAAGGTCTGACTGAGGACACTATCAAGGGCATCGATCACATACGATTCGTGTCCTATCCCTACAGGGATGATTACACTCACTTTAGGTTCATTGTGATGAGGGATCTTCCAGGCAGGCAGATTGAGACCCTCAGGTTCTGCACTCGCTCCTAAAGGAACGAGATCTGGTCGGGGGTGAGGATGCCCGACTTCAGACTTCGTGAGTCTCCAGGGATACCAGATCGTCCAGTCCCCTTCTCCGGGAGGAGTCTGGATACGACTCCCCGAACGAATTCTGTAACGAAGAGTTGTCTCCGAAGTAACCTTCTTGGGGCGATACCCGAGAGAAGAGACTCTACACCAGAAATCTGCATCTTCTGTTAGCCAGATTCTAGATCGATACCCTCCTGAATTCTCGTAGACGGATCTACGAAACATCGAGCAGTAGGGGAGTTGACACGAATGTGACATCTGAGCATACCAGTCGAAGTCACGTGGCCAAGGTGTCACTTTCTCCCCGGAGAGGTCTGTGTCATAGAAGATCGTCATGCTCCCGTAAGCTATGTGAACAGAGAGATCCTGATCCAGAGCTCCCGATAGAAGTCTGAGAGTATCCTTCGATATCAAATCGTCGGGGTCTACCGGGAGGATATACTTCCCTCGACTGATAGCCATTGCGGAATTACGAGCTTGAGCGACGCCTTGATTTTTCTGCCCTCGAAAGGCTTTGAATCGCTTATCTTTCTCAGCCCAGCTTTTCGCAATCTCGAATGACGAATCCTGACTAACATCATCATAAATGATGCATTCGAAGTCTTTCTCTGTCTGAGCCTGAATCGAAAGTAGGCATTCATCGAGATACTTCTCCATATTATAGACGGGGACGACGACTGAAATCTTTACAGGCGTTGACTCGATCTTGAGGGCATCTCGATAGACTCGAGCATACTGAGACATAATCGTCTCCCACTGCCAACGAGCGACAGCATCTTGATACGCTGCACGACTCATCGAGTCCCAATTCTTCAAGCAGGTTTCGATAGCAAAGATCAAAGCATCATAGTCCCCATAGGGAACGAGCAAGCCCGTCTTCCCTTGAAGAATGATTTCTGATTGACCTCCATAGTCCCAACCCACAACTGGGGTTCCCGAAGCCAAGGCTTCGATTGTCCCTATCCCGAATGTTTCTCGGGCTGTTGCTAGGTAGAGACGAGATTCCTGAGTGAGTAGTCTCATCTGATCATAAGGGAGACGACCCGTAACTTTTAGGTTCGGAGTAGATGTCCCGAACGTAGATACGAACTGACGACCAGGGAGACGCCGAGCGAGCTCTTCGACTTCTCGAGGAGAACACACGACGTCTGGACGAGCTTTATTCCACAAGATGTAGTCTTTCTTCTGAGGGGGAATACCCCACTCATCCAGATCGATCCCATGGGGAATAATTCTAGGGTTAATCAAGAAAGCTCTCGAAACAGCCTGATGAACCCATTGGCTCGGGACTGTCTGGAGAGTCGAGGACATGAGAACTCTCTTGACATCATTGTTGTAAGAGAGAGCGTCGGACCCCCAATTGTCGTCTGCCCAATATAGCCCATGACAATGAGCTACAAGAGGACGGCCCTTGGGGTCAACGAAAGCACCTGCATGGCAGGCTACGATATCAGCCTCCTTGAGGGAGTCCACAACTTGGAAGCCGTACTTCGGGAGATACTTTTTCTGAGCTTCGACGACTCGTCGAATACCACCATCGCCCTGGTCGGGGTTTGAAAATGGGGGATAGACATATAGATTGTTCATTCAGACTCCGAGTAGGGGCCGGCCGTACCCGGCCCCCGGTAGGAGGAACACTTGACCTGTTATCTGGGGGTATTCCAGTCGGAGTACAAGCTCGGAGCTGTACGTCCCTGAACACCACCATCAACAAAGTACGGCTGATCCGGGAACGGTTCCCTTTCGTGAGAGGCAGGGCAGTAACGAACGTTCTGCAAACGAGCAGCCAGGTGAGGGGTCTTCAGAATCAACCGAGGTTCGGTCTTCACTGTCTGAGTCAGACACCAAAGTTTCGTCTCGGTAGTCCAGAGGTACTTCCCACCGTCCGTCCAGTACAGATAGCCAGTCCGGGAATCGTTGATACCAGGGACAACGCCCTTGGTATAGTCGAAGAACTCCCAGTACAATACTGGGATGGAGCCATTCCTGACAGTCATTGGCAGCCAGTAGATATCAGACTCGAAGCAGCCTCCAGCATAGCCGGAGTCCTCTGCAATCGCGTCGTCAATCTTGACAGGCCACTGAACACCATCGACCAGCAGATAGTGACCATTCCGCATGGCATCCCGCATGGCAACATTCTCAGTACCTGTAACAACCAGCTGGAAGTCGGCTGCAGCGGAAGAGCACCGATCAGTCAGATACTCACAGGGCCAGATGGCAGTGAGTTCGTGGAAGAGAGATTCCCTCATCACGATCTCCCACTGAACAGTTCCCATATTCATACGAGAGGCCAGGGAGACCAACCGACGGCAGATGTCAGCAATTTCACGAACGTAGTATGAACCATTCGTGCTGACTTCACGAGAATTGGCATTCCGGATGATCGACTGTAGAGAGGGACAAGACGTCCCGGTCAGAGCATCGAACTTGTTGGTACCGATGAGGATATCCAGACCGGGGAACTCTTTGTAGCCACCGCTGGCAGTGTTGTTGGCAGGGTTACCGGTGTACAGACGAGTCATGAACCAATTCTGGAAATCAATCCCGAGCTCCATCTGACGGGCCAGAACTTCCCGACCTGCGATTGCCTGGGAGGCGGCAGGGAGATTCGGGAAGAGAGCGGCACCAAGTTCGGGGGCCAAGGGATCGTTGACGATCACAAAGTCAGACAGTTCCGACCGATCGGTACGTTGACCCAACCGGTTCAACTCGAGTTCTCGAGTCTGGCGGGTGAACCGACCAAACTGAGCTGTCTGATAGCAGGTCTTCATTGGACCGGCAACAGGGGCGGCATCGCAGACGGCTTCGGGTTCTGACCCTGATCCCTCAACGAAACCTGTAATGTACCCGAACATCGGGTTCATCTGATCCGTCATCAAGATCGGCAGAGAGGAAGCAATACCAATGGGGTGGATACGAGTCGAGAAGAGATCCCGTTCCACACCTGGGGTCCCGAAGATCCCACCAGGGCCAGTGTAGTAAGGGTTCACAGGAGTGCCCGAGGGCGCCTTCTGAACCATCACCAGGGCTTTGGCGAAGGATTCGAGGAGCTTTTCACTTGTTTTGTCCATAGGGATCTCCTCAACTGGCAGCAGGGGTCGACGGCCGGAAGGCCTCGTTTACCCAGCTGGTATTGGACTTCTGGGTCAACAGGGGGTCGTCATCCTTGACAACATTGTCCTTTGACTTCGAAGCAGGTGTCGAGGTAGTCACAGCTGAGGTGGCTGGAGCGATTAACGCAGCCAGCTTCTCATCATCTGACTTCTCGAGCTTCTCGATACGACCAACTACTTCCTTCAGCTGGGTATCGAGGGACGATACAGACTCCACGACAGGAGCTACAGCTTCCTTTACGACTTTGGGAAGATCGAGAGACTTGGAGATCATCTCAGCAAGAACTTTCGTATCTACCGCTGGAGGAGTCGGCTCCTGAGTGGAGGCTTCCTTGGAGTCAATATTCAGAGCTTCAAGATTCTGGGCCATCTCCTTTGTGGAGTCTTCCAGCTTCTTGACCTGATCTTCTCCAAGGAGGGTAACGAGATACTTCCGTTTGTCGGGTGAGAATCCCATCTCTTTTACCTCCTGAGAAATAGTCTGCAACCCTGTCCAAGGATTAGCAGCAAAACGAACGGGAAGATCACTAACCTCGAAGGAGTAGTACTCCTTGATAAGGCCTTGGGCTTCATCTCGACTAAAGGCGAAGAAGCCATGGGACATTCCCAATTGAACACCTGAGTTTTGCACCTCCTTCAAAGCCGATGCCTCGTCAACTGTCAGAGGTCCTGACATCATCAAGAAGCCATCAGCATAATCCCACCAATCTGCGGGAGACTTCCGGGCAGTCCCGGGAGTATGCCAGCTCCAGAGTTCGGGAGCCAGATTAGGATTTTCGTCGAGGAGCTTGACATACTCTTTGTGAGAATCAGATGTCAAGATCTCCCCTCCCTTTTGAGGGTTTGCATAAGTATCTCGATCTCGCCACTTATTCGAGACCCAACCAAACCATCGATCATTCCCAAGGGAATCTTTGTATAGCAAGAATGACGAGGGTTGAATTTCAGGGTCTTTCTTGATGAGAGACTTAACCGAATCGAAGATCCGAGCAAGAAGCCCTTTCTCCGCTGGGGGATGGGAAATGCGTTTTTGATATTCATCCGCGAGACTCGAAATCGCCTTTCCCTTATCGGAGATTGTCTCATCCTGCAAGATGTTATTTACGAGAGAACGGAAGTCGTAAGTCGTCGAGGCGATAAAGGAGGCCTGATGTTGAGCCGTCCAATAAGCATCCAATTCTTCGAAGGATGTTGCTCCTCCAAAAGGGACATACAATGAGGGGGAATCACACTTCTCGGATTTCATCAGACCCTCTTTGAGTGTCTCTTCGATAACTTCGACAATCGGGTCGTCTTCTTCATCGAGCTCTTTCGAGATTGATTGAAAACAGATCGCAATTGCACGGTCTTTTGACAGAGAGGGATCCCCCGACATTACTCGAGAGACACACCTATCCATCTTAGGCCATTTAGATCTAGGGAGATTATTATATGGCACGATTACCTCCTACAAACCTCGAATAGAGGTCTCTGATTGCTGAACGGCTTCTCGAAGAACATAACTCATTGTCCCTTGAAATCTGGGAGCAACGATATCTACGACTTGCTCCTCGAATAGACGAGGTTCGATACCAGGGATCCGAACAACCCCACTTCGAGCTCGTCGATAAGTTAGAGTCCCTAGATACCCAGGACCCGAATCGAGGGATCCCGATCGGGTATGAGGGATATACGACGCCCTCATCCCTATGGCTTTCTTGCCTATCCGACGAATTTGACTCGACGTTCCTCGAGAGACGTATTTCCAGATCTCGGCTCCCGACCCATGTGGATAGACGAAAGCAGAAATCTGATCCGAACTGACGGTAATTCGAGTCGAGAAACGAACGAGGGTAGATCGCCAATGTTCTGTCGTTCGATATAGATTTCGTTCAATCATATCCCGAGCAAGAGACTTCATCCCCGTATCCGCTAAGATCTTTCGAACTTTTCGTAAATCGGGAACAGTTCCCTTGATAATCGGGGCGAGTTGAAGACGAACAGCCATGGTACCACCTCTATTTCATTATACCGAGTTTCAAGGGGAAGGTCAAGCCCCAATCTGAGGGTTTGGATCCTCAAATTGGGGCTCAAGACTTACTTCTTCAACTGTTTGCGAAGAGCCACCAGCTGAAAAGCGACTTCAGAGATTGGGATCCCGACGATCAAGGCGATCAGGACCCAGAAGGTCTTCGAGAGAACATCCTCGGTAATCGGGACCTCTGGGAAGATCGTCTTGACGACGATCACCAGGACAGCAATGAAGGCCAGCCAGAACTGCTTATTTTTTAGCAGCTCGGCGAGCTTTTCTTTGAGAGACTTCTCTTCGTTCATTTGATCCTCCTATATGGGTAGAACGGGATATAAACTCCTCGGGAACCACTCCCAAGGATTCAACTTGGGCTACGAGACGTTCAGCCCAATCTTTCCAATCGATGAGCTGTTGTTCAAGATCTTGTATCTTGAGATCTTTCTGTCTATCTTTCTCCTTCAAGTCTTGTATCTCCGCAGTCTTCTGTCGATCAGATGTTTCGAGTTCAGCGAGTCTCGAAGAGAGTTTCAGACTCCTATCAAGAGATGAATCAACCATCTCTTGATACTTCGACATCAATTCTGCGGAGAGATTCTCCCCTGTCTTCTGAAGATTCTTCCCTTCGAACCATCCCTTCCAGATTGCAACGAGAACGAGAACGAGGGAAGCTATACCTGTGATATCCCCAACAGTCATGGTTTCCTCGGTATCCTCAGGAGCATCATAATAGAGATGATGCTTCCTAATGTTAGAGTTACTGCAGATCTGATCAGACCCGTTCCCATGAGATCCCTCGTCGAGGATTCAACCCCGAAGAAATCGAGAACTCCTGGAGTATACACGGCAAGCCATGTAACTCCAACGAGACCTAGAACGATCCAGACCCACAGATATCCTCGTCGATGTTCTCGTCGATAGTCAACAATCGAGAGGACGATGATGATGAGAGCGAAGACAGCATTGATCGATGTCAAGAGGTCCTTGATTAGATCAGGCATCTTACACCTCCTCAGCGTCGAGGTATGTCGTCCCATTTTCCTCGATACACACGAATCGAGACCCAGAGTTAATCTGGGCCCAGAGACGACCCTCTACACATGTCTTGTAGACAGGGACTCGTTGGCCCTTTTCAATATACTCCCCTGTCAAATTCGTCCATAGTCCTCCTTTCGGTGTCTTTCTGATTTTCAACTTGACGTTAGCTACCAGATAGAAGAGTGGTTCGGGAAGAGGCAGAGGTGTAGGCGTGACACTTCCCTTATACGTGATATAGGGCTCCTGATTGACAGCCCCACCGTATCCATTCGAAATTGATGTCCCTTGAGGACGAAGTTCCCAGTGGATATGAGGTCCCGAAGAATATCCCCGATAGGGGTCATCGAGACCCCCTCCCGTCTTAGCAAAGATCTGACCTCGAGTCATCTCCTGCCCAACATCACAGAGAAATTCACTCAAGTGACCATAAATGTGAGTATGACCAGCTTCATCGATCGTCCAAGCGTGACGTCCATACCCTGTCGTCAACAGAAGGAGTTTGGTAACCTTCTGCCAGACAGAAGTACACATACAGTTCCCTCCCGTCATGATAGCATAGTCCATACCATCATGACCCTTCATCCCGGGATAGTCTTTGGGATTCTCCCCGAAGTGCTGAGAAATCCAAACCCCCGAGGAGAGGGTCACCGGGTGGGAGTATTCTGGGAAGACGACAGCTTTAGGTCGAACGATCTCCCAGAGAGGGGGACGTCCCTGCAGTTTCGAGAGGCTACGACTGAGGGTATCTCGAAACGTAGGTGTGAGGGGTAGACGATCGGGAACCATTCTTACCTCGCAGTCCAGGAATCAGAGACGCTGGGGAACTTCATATAGGCGTAGGGCATGTAACCGAAGCCTTGATCACCCCAGGCTGTTGACCAGCTGTTCAAGAAGGTGATATATCCACCTCCCGGCCAGAGACGACCACGATAGAATCGACCACTGATGAAGGACTCATCATCCTCATATCCACAACCAAAGACACAATGTCCTCCCAGGATTCTCTCCCAGAACTTAGGCATAGACATTACACCGTTCGAAGAGATTCTCTCGAAAGAATCCCGAACGATGAACCCGTAGACGAAGCCAAATCCCTCAGCAAGACAGTTCTTCATGTCATTCAGATTCGAGAGACGATGATAAGATCGAATCTTGAACTTCGCAGCACTGTCGACGACAGGTTGGGGTGGCATCGTGTTGAACTTCGAGATGTCGTAAGGCCAGTCAGCCTCTGTTGCACAACCAATCTTCGCTGCAACCTTGAAGCCATCCCGAATCCTCGCTCCTTGATCTCGTCCGAAAGCCTTCTCCAGAATGAGTTCCTGCTGATACAGGAACAGCGGAGAGAGGTCGACATCAGGGAGGGAATCGTACTTCAGATTCAACTGTTCGAGCATACCATTTGCGATACCCCACCCGGTACAGGATCCCAGGGTCGTCTGATTCCCAACTGCAGGGAACTGACTACCTCGAAGATCTGTTTTCTTCGGGAGAACACGAAAACGAGGGTAGTGAAGAGCGAAAGATTCGTCCCTCCAATCATACGCATCCCGTCTCCAACCATATGAATGTAACGTGTTCATGCACTACCTCCTACGTAGGTTTTCGTCAACCAGTCGAGATTCGTCCTGTCGAGGTCGACATCATCCCAACCCCTCCCTTGAGAGAGTCGGGCAATCTTGTGAAGATACTCATCATACATCTTGGCTACTCTAGTAGCACCGAAGTTCTGAACGGCCCAATCCCGACAATCCTTCGGACGAATTTGATCGATATTCCGAGCTGCCCAAACGTAGTCATCGAGAGTATGACATCGATACCCTGTCTGACCATGGAGAACTGTCTCTGGGAAAGCACCCCAATCACTCGTGATTACGGGGGTCCCACACATCTGAGCTTCAACAGCAACACCTCCGAAGGGTTCGAGATACATTGTGGGGACGAAGACAGCTTTTGCTCGACCCATCAGATCTGCTCGAGCTGCAGGACCCACAGACCCGATATGAGAGACATTCGGGCTCGTAATGTTGAGACCCTCAACAGGGTCTTGAAGAGACCCTTGACCGGCAATGATTAACTTCGATCCCAGGATGTCAGCTACTTGCACAGCTATTGAGACTCCCTTACGATAGACGAGTCTCCCTATATATAGGAAGAAGTCCTCTTTCTTCTCCCGATAGGGGAAGTCTTCCGGGTAGAAGTAATTCGGGATTACACAGTCGTAACTCTGACCGTTATCTTGATGAAGAAGACCATAGATGTAATGCATCCATGCTTGTGATTCGAATACCCGATAGTTCGAGAAGACTCCCGTATACCCGATCCCAGATTCTACAGCAGGGAGCCCTACAGCATCAGCTATTGGCTTCTGATAGTTTCCCATCGAGACGAGAAGGAGATCCCCGGGCTTCTTACGTCGATTGATCTCGTGTATAGCACGAAGATTGAAGATCGAGTAGGCCAGGTCGGATCCAGAATGCTTGAAGAAATCCTTCGTCCAGTCGTATTCCCCGTAACACTGAGTCCGTTCTGTCTTCGAGATACATTCAACGAATTCTGAACACTGAACCTCGGAGCCCTCCCCACCATAGAAGATAACTTCGTGTCCGAGATCTGTTAACATACGAGAGAGCTTAACGACCTTCTGGGTATAGGCACACATACTCACTTGAGGGTGAGAAGGGACGTGAGCTAATCCCAGGAGATGAAGACGAAGCTTATCGCTGTGGGAGGGGGAGGCTTGACCGGAATACTGTGGGGTAATCTCGAGTAGATGAGCTACGAACTCCCCATAATCATCTGGAGTTCCAACGATCTGAGTATGATATCTCTCCGTCGAGATAACTCCAGGATTCAAGAGAGTCCCCGCTCCGATATCCACACGACCTTCAAAATAGTCATCCACGAAGATCTTCGTGTGGGGGCCGATATATTTCTGGACATTCTTCCAGTCGGATTGAGTCGTCTCCTCACTATGTCCACCGTCGATATAGATGAAATCAACGATCGGAAGGTCTGTCTCAGGGAGACTGATACGAGTATCACCTTGATGGAGCTCTGTACGAACTCCCAAGGAAGAGATCTTTCGTTGAACCATCTCGATCGGGAGGGGGTTCTCATATCCCTTGGCTACCTCCTCTTCGACTTTCGTCGGAGATAGAGGCTTGAAGAAATCGAACCCGTAGTATGTCATCTGATCAAGGGGTTCTTGAGATGTCAAGAGCATCCCGATTGCATTATCGCCTCGATGAGTCCCGATCTCAAGGATAGATCTCACAGGATGAGAAGCAAGATACTCAAACATCGGTAGATAGTGATCACCTCGATTATGAAGCCAATCCTCTAGCCGAAACGGTCGATAATCAGACTCCATCAGAACAGATCGTACAACTTCGGCATAGGGCGATGGAGATGCTGAGATCCAGGAGGGGTTGATTCGGGAGAACTCCTCTTGAGATGCTGCAGCAAAGGCGTGGATGACATGACATCGTTCGGGGAGAAATCCTCCCGGAGTATAGACTACGTTTCTCTCGTGACCACCATATCCCCCCAGAACTCGAAAGTCTGCAGACTCAACAAAACTAGGGAGAGAGTCGAAGAGCTCCGTCAGGAGTTCTGGTCCCGTCTGACCCCAAGAGGAGGATTTCGCTCGAAGAATCTCCGAGGATCTACGTCTCAGAAAAGCCGAAGAAGGGGAATCAGCTCGAATCAAGACAACTGCATTGTTGTAGGGATGTTGACACTCCGAAGGGTGAGCAACATCTTGACCACAGACGAGATCCACTCCCTCATGAAGCATTCCCGAGATATCATATCTAGAAATGGTATCGAGATCGAGAAAGATCCCTCCATAGATATCCCCGAGCAACCAGAGGAAGTAGTCCTTCAGATGAGCGGATCTGAAGGGTTCGGGTTTTTGGTCGAGCCACATTATTTCCTCGGGGATTGAAATCTTCACACATTCGAGACCCTGGGATTTCAGGAGTTTCAAGAGTGGGGAAGGCTTCCAATCAATGTAGTACAGGGTCGCCGAGGTATGAGTATGACATCGCATGGCCGTGAGGACAGCGAGGTAGTAGGGATACAGGAACTCCCCACCCGTCCAGATAAAATTGAGCTTCATCGTGTTCCTCCTAAGAACAGATTACTACATCCCCATCAGTTTCTTTATCGACGCCTGAGAAACTGTATTAGCTTTCTTGATGGATGCCCACTCCACTCCCATAAACTTCTTGACAGCAGAAGCTGACCATCCATCCTCTGTTTGCAACTCTATTCTACGTATACCAATATATCCTCCACCCCAAGAGTCCGAGATCTTGAAGGCGTAATATCGATATGCGGTAGTGTTGGTAACGATAATGTACTTCGGATCAGCTTGATCTTTATCGATATGGTAATCGAATTGGGAATCATCTATCGTCAATTGCGTCCAATCTGTATCGTGACTGTAGACTAGATCCGCAAATGCAGTAGCACTATTCGATCCCCACATTGTAAAGTTCTTAGCGGCACGATTATATTCCGTCCCACTATTATGATAGTTTTCGTAGTATACTCTACGAATAACTTGTGCAGTATCGATATCGATGTGAAATCGTTGATTAGTAACCGACCCAGCTGTGACCCATGCATTATATAGAGAGGACCCAGTCAGAGATTTGGCTGGATCTGTAGCGAAGTATGGGAGGAAGTAAACACCATACGACTCTGTTGCCTTCACATGATTGGCATCATGAGTCGAAGGATACTGAGAAGTGTATGTTGTCATTTATGTATGCTCCACCTGAGCCATCTCGGGTTTGAACCATAGACGATCTGCATGAGTAGCTACGCCGACGATCTGAATGACATCATCAGTCCCTGTGGGGGCTGTCTGAGATAGAGTGTTCCCGGTAGTGCCGGTAACTGTAATGAATATTAGCCCACCGACTGTCCAGTTCCAAGTATCATCTCTCGCAAACCCAAGAAACATATATGTACCAGTTGCATCTGCATTTACAGAAGAACTTACGCACATAGCTACAGCAGAGGATGTAGCAATGGCATCTGCATCTACCAATTGCATCTTACCAGATGAATTGATAAAGCAGACGTCCCCGAAAGCTTGATTCTCATTGGCTGTAAACTCGCCAGTATGACCGCTGTAACTATGGTCAGATCCTGGAGCGGCTGTATAGCTCATAGGACCTGTTGGGCCAGTAGCTCCTTGAGGGCCTGTTGGACCAGTTACTCCTGTTGGTCCAGTCGGTCCAGTTGTACCAACCCCTGTAGGTCCTGTAGGCCCTGTGGGTCCCGTACAACCCTGAGGACCCGTAGGACCGGTTGATCCCTGAGAGCCCGTAGGTCCGGTAGGACCAGTAGTCCCCTGAGGCCCTGTTGCACCTGTAGGGCCTGTAGTTCCCTGGGGACCTGTAGGTCCTGTCGTCCCTTGGGGACCGGTTGGTCCTGTAGAGCCTTGGGACCCTGAGGGGCCCGTAGCACCGGTACTCCCAGCACCTGTAGCCCCGACAGGTCCCGTAGGACCAGTAGCCCCCTGAGGACCAGTAGCCCCAGTCTGGCCAGCTCCTGTAGGACCTGTTGCACCATCAGCACCGGTAGGACCTTGAGGACCAGTCGCACCTGTAGTCCCAGCGCCGGTTTCTCCCTTTGGACCTGTTGGGCCAGTAGCTCCTTGAGGGCCGGGATCCCCTGTGGATCCCTGAGGACCAGTTGCTCCTGTGAAGCCTCCTGGGCCAGTTGCTCCAGTCGGGCCTGTCTGCCCGATACTCCCGATGGGGCCTGTAGGTCCCGTAGCTCCCTGAGTACCAATTGGTCCCGTAGGACCCTGGGGTCCCGTAGCACCGGTACTCCCAGCACCTGTAGCCCCGACAGGTCCCGTAGGACCTGTAGCCCCACCAGCTGGACCTGTAGCTCCCATTGGACCTGTAGCTCCTGTAGCTCCACCCCCATCGGACCCAATTTTCGAGACTACGCCAGCAGCTGTCTGCTCGTACCAACCATCCGTTTTCGCGAAGAGTTGACGATCTCCAGTCCCTGGAGGGGAGGGATTATCCGACTGTTGGGGGACAGTAATTGTACCAGGCATAAGAACCTCACATGAATAGGAACGGTTGTGGATTGACTAGAATGCTATCGTACACGGTAGGCTTGACAGCTATTCCCATCGTAGCCGACTCGTTGACTTGATCACTCATTACAGTGATCGACTGATTCTCAGAGACAGCGAGTCTCGAAATTATCTTCAGACGCCAGTTATAAGTACCTACTCCAGCTAGGGAGACTTCATCGAAGAGAGAAGTCTGATCGGTCCCTAACGTTAACGTCTCCGGGTTCTCAAGACGACGACCAAAGCCCGTCAAGCAGAGATCTCCGATAGCTGCCTCGATCTGAACTGTGGGGTCATTATTCGTTGCCCCTTCTTCCTCGGGAGTCCCAACAGGAGTCGTCTGATTGACCCCCGAAAACATGAAGAGGGCAGCTACACCTATCGAGTCATCTGCATACCAGACACTATTCCAATTGAGAGTTCTCCCTGAGGCTCCGGGATAGACAAGGCCGAACATCCTGCAGAAGGAATCCATATAGTAGGGAGAGGGGGTATATCGAGTGAAAGCTTTCAGATCCCCGATTACCCCTAGATTCATATTCTCACAAATGCGAGTATTGTTCCCGGCGGCGATCCCCAAAAAGAAGGTATCCGAATATCCCGAAGGGATTGTCACATTAGTGAAGTAATTACGAGAATGGGGGTCCCGATACCACCACGACTGAACGAGTTCAACACTCATCGGATCACCGTCAAGGTAATCGAGGCCATCTTGAGGGAGAGAACACTATCCACACAGAAGGCGATATATTCTCCCTCATTGATCCTCGTCGTCCAGCCTGTCAGAGCTGTCCCCGAAGCTTTCTGATCTGACGACATCTCCGGTTTATCCGAACCACAGATACTGTCCCCGGACGATAGGGGTAAGTCCGCATAGGCTCCTTTATAGATATCGAATGTGATAGACCCCGATTGGAGAGGGGCCACGATATCCCACCGCACGATCTTACACGAAACAGGGATCCGATAGCACGAGAAGATCCCTTCGAGGATTGTAAGCTGGCCAGAACCTGCAGTAGCCCCGAAAGCGATGTTGTTAGGATTGCTCCCACCAAGGAGGAAGACCTCACCATCTCCAACGTTAAGATCTCCATCGAGTTTGAGATCGTCTCCAGGGATGTAGACTTCATTTTCTTTCAGCTCCATCAAAGTAGCAGCAGGGAGATCCTCACGATGAACACTCCCTCCTCCCGAGATATCACGCCAACTCCCGAAGGCATAGATCGAGATCGTCTCATCGACAGTATTGATAACTATCTGACCGGTCCTGCCTGTAGCAGGATTACCAGCAGTATCCTTGATACTGACGGAAACGTTCTCGAGGGATTCGAGATACTTGATACGATTAATCAGATCTCGGATCTTGATGGCTGACTGTTCTTGAAACACTACGAACCTCCACTTGTTTGATTAGGACGCTGGGTCCCTGAAGAAGGCCGAGGAGTTGGCCCTTGAGTACGTTGAGCATTGCCCGTCCATTGGGACCGAGGACTTCCAAACTGAGCAGCAGGAGTATTCGGGGGAATAGCTCCAGGAGGTGTAGAGGGCTTCAAAGGTTCGACTTCGAGATCATCGAGGTCCTGATTCGTCAGATCATCGATCTGATGATCCTCAGGAGAGGCATCTGATTCAGCCATCATCTGAAGATACTGTTCGTCGAGATCACCTTCCTCGACAGCAATCTGCCGAGCGACCTCTGTCGTAATTTCTCCTGACTGAATCATACGAGCTCTACGATTAGCTCTCTTGATACCGAGATCTGCCTCATCCATCAGAGACTTGAGATCCGACTGAGCATACTCCATCTTGACATTCTTGGGGAGTACCCCGTGGAAATTGAACTTGTGTTCGAGAAGCTTCATGAAGAAGGCAGGCCCCTTACCACGACTCTTGAGATGCAACATCTCGGATTGATTTGAGGAACCTAGACCACCCGAAGGTAGAGGGGCGAGGTCCTGATAATCGAGACCGAGGCCAAGAGCGACTTGGGCGATGTACCACTTCATTTCTTTGTCCATGTCGAAATTATCAGGCAGCGAGGCCAGAGGTATCTCGACGTGAGAAACAGGCTTGGTGGGATCGAGAGAAGCTAGGATCGTTGGCATCATGAATCTGATGAGGCCTTGATTGTCTGCTTCAGCTTCACCAGCTGAAAGAGCATCCTTGATCTCCTGCTTCGCGGGACCACCCACGATGTGGATAGATCGCTGGAAACGACCACCGACCTTCTCACCCTTGAAGATGGCAATATCCCGAAGAATCTGGGCTGCACGAAGGATGCGAGTGACTGCAGAGTACTGGACGTCATACATCCGCTCGATAGGAGAAGGGAGCTCCTCGAAGGGAATGATTTGATACCAAGCCATCTTGTGCATCTGCCCAGTGAGGGTGTCACGATAGATGACAGGATAATCCGGGCTGCCAGTACGGATGCACTGAGCAGAGTCGAGCGTCGCAATCCCGAGGACAGGGGCAGAGGGGGAATCGGCAGTACGAATCAGCTCAACGAACGCTCCATTATCTTGCGTCAAGAGATCGATCGTGAGCTTGGTGACGAAATTCATCCAGCCCTTGCCGTAGTTTGCAGAATGTAGCATCGTCTGCACGGCGTGGGTTGTGGCCTTGGGACCAACGAGCTTCCAGCTGAAGGCAGCATGTGAGGCAGCTACGCCAAAGATGGCACCAGCGAGTACAGGCTCTGTCGGCCAGAAATTCCGAAGATCTCGATCCCGAAGGTAGACATTCTGTCCCCAGGGGATGATCGAATCGGCGATGGCAGCAATCCTGAAAGTGATGACAGAGGAGCCAGCAGCTGACTGTAAAGGCTCAGGAAACTCAACGACGGATCGATTGATCGTCTCTGAAGGCAATTCGACCGGAGCAGCCTGAATCGGCTTCACAGCTTTCGAGGCAAGATTTCCTACATTCATGGTGTCTTACCTTTCTTCTTCATTTGGGCCACGGTCGGGCGAGAGAAGCAGATGTATGTGTCTTCCTGCCATTCGAACTTCAGGAAGAACATCTCGGCGACTTCATCCACGACCGTCTTGACATCAGGCCACATGACTGAATCATAGTCATGCATTAGAATATAGCCACCTGGCTTGACACGAGACAGCCACTTCGTGATACTGTTCCCGGCAGCTTCGTAAGTGTGATCATCGTCGATGATGACGAGGTCAAACGTCTCCGTGGGGAACTGTTCAGCGACGACTGGTGAATCACCCTTGATCTGCTGATGCTTGAGCTCAATGCCTGCATTGATGAAGGCATTGCGTTCATTCATGAAGCCACCGAAGGGATTGTCATCATCACGAATGTCTACAGAGACGAGTTCAATATCGGGACGAACTTCAGCAATCGTGAGAGCAGATGTCCCGAATCCTGCTCCAACGTTTGCGACTTTCGCTCCTGGTTCTAACTTCTGAACGAGATCAGCTAGGGCGAGAACTTCTTCCCGATGAAGCATGCCGAAGGCATCAGAGAGAGCTAAAGCTTTTGTGGGTTCCATAATCTTTCTCTTATATATTTAACTGAAGACATCTATGGGAAGCCATAGACGTTGCAATACAGAGATCAATCTTCGAAAGGGCAGACTTCTTGATGATTCTGATCTTGCCGGTCTCATCATCGGATTGACGATTTGCATTACCGACGTGTTCGCGAAGATTGAGATCCCCATCATGAGCGAGACGACGTTGAGAGATGAGATCGTAGAGCTGCTTATCAGCTTCGAGCCTTTCGCGTCCCTGATCGAAAGAAGAGACCCATGTGAGCCCGGCTTGGCCGAGTCTCATGGACATGTCGTAGAGCTGATAGGGATCGTAGCAGATCTGTACGATATTGTACATCTTGCAGAGACGATGACACATCATCTCAGGTCCGGGGTTTTCCTCTGTCCCGAGGAAATCAATCTTCCCGGCCTTGGGATCCCACTTCATCACTATCCGAACGGCAATATCATGATCGCGACGAGTGGGATCAGGATGACGAGTAACGCCAACCAGAGCAAAATTGTCCGAAGCAGTCCCAGCATCCAGTGCCAGAACCATGGGCTCTCGAGGATCGAGTGGCGGGAGCTTTTCCCGGAGCGCATCCCACCACTCAATGGGAACGAACGACTCTTCTGATGATACCCACGAATTCCGATGCACTCGTAGGAATTCGTTGGGAGTAAGCGTTGCTTCTTCTTGTGCATAATACTCCTTCGTCTGCCAGGGACACCGAGGGGATTGATTCCACAAGCAGAACATCCGAGCGGGTTCATTTCGATAAGCTGGTAAGTCCTCCCAAATCTGAATGCCGTGATTGACGCCCTGATCGTATAGTTGCTCCAGAAGCAACGATTCTCCCGAGAATCCTGCGTAGGTCTCAATCCAGCGGAAGGACTTACCGTACTTCGTTGGGGACAGAGTCATTTCTGTCCACATGCGTTTCTGAGCTTCCTGATGGGCCCCCCAGAGCTCAGAGAAAACAACCATGTCGGCGTTACCTCCAGCCTCACCGGAAGGATCGATAGGTACAGATTCGATCCGAGTCCGATTAGGCAGCCAAGTTTGGTAACCCCGAGTTTTGACCATGCTCTTGAGAGCAGGGTTCATCTCACAAGCACGTCGAATGTAGTAGCCAACGCGAGAGTCAGCTTGATCGAGGTCATTAGCAACGAGAACGACTTGACCCCACTCGACATGAAAAGCACGATAGAGAGCAACAGCAGCAGCGATTGTGGACTTGATTGATTTCTTGATGTCTGACCAGACGATTGTGGAGTACTTGAAATCTCCGTTTTCGTCGAGCGAAGTAGCTTCACGAAGACATCTCTTCTGGTATTCGACAAGTTGAATTGGTCCACGCAGTTCGGGGACCCAGAAGAACTTCTCAATCCACTCTACAATTCCATATTGATGTGTTCGGGGATCTTCGAGATCCGTTGAGGGAGAAATTGCATCAGCGAGTTGTAGAAGCAACGAGTCGTCTAAGGTCGTTGGCAATGGCGTCAAGTTGTCGAACGTCGGTAACATGTCTCTTTATGGTATCCGTGATTCCAGCCAGAAGCAGCATCGCCCGTTCGGTTGTGATAATCTGTTGCATAGAGACGAGACGTTTCTCTTCTGACTCTACAAGTCTTCGACGTCCTTCGAGGACGCCGTAGATTTCGACCCATGTCTTTCGAGCATCGGTGCCGTTCGAGAGAAGAGTCTTGATCTCCCGAATTCCTTTCTGAATGTCCTGGATGCTTCCAGTGTAAGTTGTATCTTCGAGATCATCCATTTTATCGTTCAGTTCTTCCCATAGCTCCTCTGTCTTCAACTTCGTGATGCGTTCGAGAAGAAAGCCGAGACGAGAATCGATGAGAGCGATGTCGTCGCGGAGAGATAAGAGTTCGGGGTCACTTTGAGATTCTTTGAACTTCTCGATTAGGTTGTCGGGAAGATATTTACTGTAGCGACCAGTCTTGAAGTTTGCAGCAGCGATGCCGACGGGAGTCTTACCTCCGTGATTCTTACAGACAGTGCGTCCGGTGACTGCTTGAGCTTTACATCGTTCTCCCGTTCGTTTTGACGTTGCTGTGCACTGAGCCATACTTTGTTCCTCCACTATTATTATAGTGTCTTTTGGGTATGATTTCAAGGGTTCTGGATAGACTGACCCCAGATCCCACAGTTATTTTGACTCAAACTAACTAACTCAAATAACCGTGTTAACTGTCAGGAAAACGCGTGTGACCCTGAGGACGGACCCGAAAAGTTAGTTAGTTTGGCCTATATATATAATAG
>JAUCQD010000188.1 GCA_030372945.1 Methanothrix sp.
TGGATCAAACAGCTCGCTATAGATTTCTTCATTATCCATTTCTAGCCAATACCCAATACATTGTATATCGTAAACTCTCCCCTCTGACGTGTTTTGCTCACTTATCCCGCCATATAGACTGGTCCCAATCCAGACATTGGTCCCAGATACGAGAGCAGTCACCGAGTTGTCAGTTCCTGCGTTATGAGATCCGATCCATGCAGTGACCGAATACTTTGAGTTTTTTAGAGTCGCAGGATGAGTAGCGGTCACTGACCCCAAAACATGACAGGTCAAAGCGAGGGCAAAAATCCCGCACCACGCTCTAAATGCCGATCTGAATACATTATCAAAGGTCGTTTTCCCCATGTTCTGCCCGACATAATTTGAGACAATTCTCTCTTTGAGCTAACTGATGCCCTGCCTGAGGATGCACAATGAAACAAGGCGGGAAGAAACATGTCTCAACAGAACCGGCGTCATTGGACGCCCCAAGAGAAGATGTCAATCGTCGAGGAAGCCCGAAAGGGCGGACTCCCAGTGAGCGAGGTCTGTCGTCGTCACGGGATCGCTCCGACTCTCTTTTACGACTGGGAGCGTCGCATCATAGCGGGCGCTCTCACGGGTCTTCGTTCGGATCAGCCGAAGAAGCGTTCGAAACTGAAGGACGACTTGGAATCCGAGAACCAGCGTCTCAAGAGCATCATTGCGGAGATAGCCGAGGAGAACTTGAAGCTAAAAAAGGGGCTCTGGCCCTAGTTCCGGGAAAGCATCGAAGCAAGGAGATTCGTCTTGCGCTCATCGAGACGGTTCGGAAAGCGAAAGAGCGTACGGGTTGTCCGGTTCGAAAGATCCTTAAGGAACTTGAGGTTTCTCATTCCAGCTACTACCGGTATGTTCGGAGTCCGCAACCAAACCCTCGGAAGCCTCGCTCATCGGGGCCCCCATTGACTCCTCTAGAGCGTCATTGGGTCAAAGAGACGGCTCTCTCACATCCCTCAAGTGGCTACAAGAGCCTCACCTGGATTCTCCAGAATGAGTTGCTTGCGGGTGTTCGGGCTCATCAGGTGTACCAAGTTCTGCATGAAGAGAATTTGATCGTGAGGCGGGTCGCGGAGCAACCTCTTGAGCTCAGGCGACCCGCAGAGCCAACGCATGCCAATGAGGTTTGGCATATTGATCTGATGTATGTGTGGGTGAACTCGTGCTGGACTTATCTGGTGGATATCCTCGATGGCTATAGCCGTTATGTGGTTCACTGGACGCTCAATGAGACGATGGAGGCCGATACCGTCACACTGACGGTGCTAGAAGCTCTGGAGCGCCTGAAACTAGCGAAGCAGCCGTTGATCGTCCACGATCATGGTTCGCAGTTCATTTCGAACGAGTGGCGCAAGTTCTGCTCTCACCACGGACTGACGAGCATTCCGACTCGCGTGGCTCATCCGCAGTCAAACGGCAAAGTCGAGAGGCTTCATCGTACCCATCGAGAAGAAGGTTTGGTGGGTTATGCCCCCATGAAACTGGATGAAGCCCGGGAGGAGATTGACCGGTGGGTCGAAGTCTACAACAACCTGAGACCACATTCAAGCCTTATGGGATTACCACCGATCGTATACTATCAAGGTGAACCGGAGAGCGCACTCGCTCAACGAGAACACTTCGTTCTGGAATCAGCCCGAGAAAGAACGAACTACTGGAGGCTACGAGAACTGGCAGGTGTGAGTTAACCTTAAGAGAAATATGTCTCAGATTGAGATGGGCAATACATTCCCCGTTTCGGAATAGATATACCCGTAAGATCTCCAATACCATCGTCGTATAGGTATATAGACGGAATTTCCTGCAGGGCTATTTGGCGCTTTATAAAAAACGTAAAGATGAAACTCACCTCTATCAAGAAAATCTAAAGGCACAGGGAGTGAGTAAGGTGAATCTGCGTAAATCCCAGGTGCATCTCTAAATACACGATTGGCAGTTCCGTTCGCTGCAGTCCAGGTAACAGTTCCATCGGGATTAGGATAGGGGAAATGTCCATCTAGCCCTGAATGATTAGTTGTTTGACCATTCTCTGCGGTATATCCGCCTTTTATCCTGTCTCTTATACACATCTGACGCTGC
>JAUCQD010000189.1 GCA_030372945.1 Methanothrix sp.
ATAATATTATATTTTTCTTAGCCCCGGGATTGGACAAATGATCACCACCACTTAGGGCAAAGCTCCTGCCAGCAGAGCGGCCTCTTCCGACGTCAGATCCTCTGGCCGCTTTTCCAGAAGATTGGGGTCCAGCTCGGCCAGGGTCTCCTGACTTGTGCCAAGGGCCGCCAGAGCATTCTTGACTTTTTTTCGGCGGTTGTTGAAGAGCCCCTCAGTGATCTTCATGAATTTAGCAGCGCTCACCCTGGGGCGTTCCAGCCTGGGCCGCAGCCTGATGACAGCAGAATTTACCGGAGGCACTGGCCAAAAGGCGGTCTTGGGAACTGTCTCCAAGATCTCAGCATGGGAGAAGTGGCCCACTACCATTGCCAGACGCCCGTATCTCTCACTGCCAACTGGGGCAGTCATGCGCATGGCGAACTCTCTCTGGTACATCAAAACAGCCAGCTCAAAGGGCCTGGAAATGAGCCGATATGTTATCTTGGTGGAGATTTGATAGGGAAGATTGGAGACGATCTTGTTATAGTCGGGAAGCTCGACCTCCAAGGCGTCGGCGGCGATCACCTGTATGCCCCGACGGTCTAGCTTGGCTGCAAGATCTGGATCTACCTCCACTGCATAGAGCCGGGAGACGCGAGGGGCGAGAACCTCTGTTAGATTGCCTGTGCCAGGACCTATCTCAAGCACGCGGTCGTCATCCTTCAGCTCAGCGTAGGATGCAATGCGCTCGATGACGCCACGATCGATAAGGAAATGCTGCCCTTTTTTATCCTTCTTTTTCATCTTGCACGAGGCATGGTGGTGAAGACCCTATACTTTATCTTGTCGTCCATCAGCTCATCTTCGATGCGCTTGGCTATGAGCTTCTCGGGATTGTGCAGCCCTTTCACCCGCTCCATCAGATCAGCAAAGCTCTTGAAGGGCCCCCTCTTGCGCTCATTGAGCACAGCCCACATCAACTTCTTGCCAATGCCAGGCAAAAGCTCAAGAGCGTGCATACGCGTTGTGATAGGACCTGCTTCGTTGAAGTATCGAATAAACCTTGCCTCGTTGTCCAAGACTATGCTCTGAATCTCAAAAGGCAGCTCGAGCTTGGCGTTATTGGAGAGTTCAGAGTAGTCGATCCTGCGGTTCACGTGATCGATTATGTCCCGCTCTCTGCCTGTGATGGAAACTCTAGTGCCTACCGCTGGCACTACGCCTTCCTTCGGCGTCATCTCCATGAGCACAAAATTGGCCTCGCCCACTGCCTGGACTAACGGCTGTTTCTGGTAACTTCTGGTATCAGGGGCCCTTCCGTAGGGGAGATAATCGAGAACTCTCGCTACTTCTTCTCTTTTTGGCGGTCTCCCCTCAGGCATAGCCCCTATCCCCTGAATACAATATCTAAGATCCCATTAAGCTCTTCTTCGCTTAACGTGAACCTTTCTTTAGCATAAATAGCTCTGAGCTCGTCTTTGGTATTGGGCCTGATATCAGCGATCTTTACGGCGATGTCTGCTGTCATCTTTTCGAGCTTTTTGAGCTCTTCTACCATAGCCCTGCTCTCCTCAGCGGTTCCTTTGGAGAAGAGTTCAGCATGCCTAATGGCCCGCCGCAGCTCGTAACCCAGTTCTTCTTCCTCGGCCCTATTGAGCCGGATCTGGTCCAGGATCTCCTTGGCCTCTGCGAGGGTTAGGAGCTCCTCCTGCAATACTCTTTTGACAATCATCTACTTTTGCGCTATTAGATGCTCTGGTAATGCAATCAATGTCTTGGTGGCATCGCCGTCTGCAACCTTCAGGACGAATGCCCTGCCCCTCTTGCCCACAACCTCTCCAGTCCTTCCGTGGAACCGAGGGTGTGGCATGCCCTTATGGATGCTTGGGTCGATGAGCACGTGCACTCTTGCTCCAGGCTCGAACTCCTGGATTGCCCTGACCACTGGAGAAATTCCCCTTGCTCTTACTGCTTTGCTCAGCTTATCTCTTGTCTTCTTCCGCATTCCGTGATGATGTGCCATCTGATTCTCCACCTACATCTATTACATCTAATTCTGCGACCACCGCATCGACTCTCAGGGCATCCGCGAGGTTCGGACGGGTTCTGCCTCCATCACCGGAGATCAGCTCCTTGATGTAGAGCCCACTGTCGCTTTTGATATTTATGCGGGCTTGGTTGCCCGAAACCTCAATTAGCTTTGCGCTGTGGACCTTTCTCACCCTCAGCTTATCTGCTCGGCGGTGAGATACGCGGGTTGGCGTTCGCTGATCGATCAACCCTACCAATTCGTTGAGGACCGATTTAAGCTTTTCTTCTGGAATCTCGGCTCCAAACTTCACCAAAGCCGAATAGGTCTTCGTAAAAGCTGCATCTTTGAGCCGCTCCACCATACAAGCCTCTGCAGCTCTGAGATCCAGTACCTCCACCTTGCCCTCTGAACGCCGGTTGATCTCCTCCTGGAGCTTTGCCAGATCGATGCTGCGCACTTTAGGCCGCACCACCTCGACGATGAATGGCCGGCCAGATCCTAGCATTCGAGCATCGATGTCCTCCCGTCCGGCACCATGAAAGACCTGTCTCTTATACACATCTCCGAGC
>JAUCQD010000190.1 GCA_030372945.1 Methanothrix sp.
GAACATTGCGCAACGACAAAGGAGTCTCAATTCACGAACGAATCATGACGACTCTGACAACGTGGGGGCAAAGAGGGCTTGATGGCCTGCAAATGCTAACCGCTATGTTAGCTTGCTAAACACGTACTAGAATTTAATAGATTTTGGCAATGATTGCTCCGACACTTGAGCTTGAGGGGGTCTATGACGTATCTGTTTTTCTCCTCTTGGGGCTGGAGGGCCTCGGATCATAGAAAGCGACGGCTTCAGCGGTCGAGCCGTGCAGCAGATGCAGGACCGAAGCAGGAGGCGCTCGATCCTCGACGATGGCCAGCGAGCCGCGGGGGATCCCCGGGAACTGCGCAAGGGCGGGTGACGGGCAAGGAGACAATTACGATCCAGATACGAGCGGTTACCGTCATAAACGCCCCTGATTGGTCTATCAATCTCTGAACAGCGGAGGATCTTTAGCTCGCTTGCCTTCCTGGATCTTTCACTTCTTCAAGAATCCTGGCCACATCTTCTTTCAAAGAGGGGAGATCCACTCGAAGTATATCCCATACTACCCCCAGATCAATGCTGTAATAGGCGTGAGCAATCCTGTTTCTGAGGCCAATGATCTCACCCCATGGTACCTCGGGATGCCTCCGACACAGATCAGTAGAAAGATTGCGTGTGGCCTCTCCAATTATTTCCAGTTGCCTGATTACACCGTCCTGAAGGATCTCGATCTGAAGGAACTCCTGGAATGAGACGCCCTCAGAATATGCCTCGATCCGCTCTATCGCAGCAAGAATATGGTGAAGATAAACCGCGTCATCTTTCTTCATAGAGCAGCACCATATCCCTCTCTGCATAAGGCCGGATAAAGGGGCTCATGGCGCTCTCACTAATAAGCTGCACATCGCGGCCCAGGATGCGTCCCAGCTCCTTTTCAAGGCCAAACCACTTCAGGCCCAGTGATGGTCTTTGGCCGGGTGGCTTCAGATCCACCAGAATATCGATATCACTTTCCGGTGAATCATCGCCCCTGGCAAAGGAACCAAAAACTGCTATCTTCTTCACATAGGGATGAAGCAATGGAACTATCTTTTCTCTCAGATCAGCGAAACGGTCCATAAAACCTCATTCATATACTGCATAATCGGGAACGATTATAAGCCCTTCGATAATTTGGCCTTTATGGATTTTGATTTAGCCACGCTTTCTGCATTTCAGACATGTATTGCTCCAGGCGCAGGCAATATCACATCCACCACCTGCCATGTCGGGCTGTGCATTGCCACCACGACTGCGCCTTGGCGCGGATCGGCTGCCCTGGGCCGCTGCTGGAGAGCCGTGCAGCAGATGCAGGGCCGAAGCAGGGGGCGCTCGGCCCTCGACGACGACCTGCGAGCCGCGGGGGATGGCGGGGGCAGCAGCTTGGCATGAGTGATGGAAGAGGAGACGGCGATGGAGTAGATGACGAATAAGTTCATTCTTCATCCTCTTGTGGCTGCTGTGGAACCATCAGCTCCAGCCCGGAAACCAGATCTGGGAGATGAACAACTACCACCTCCTAGATGAGATCCTGCTTGATTGCTCCATACTCATGAGCCAGGAGATTTCTCTGGCCGATAATGCCGATCCAGGGAATCTCGGGATGCTCCCGCTGAAATTCGAGAGAGACATTGCGTGCCGCTTCTCCGATTATCTCCAGCGCACGCTCGACTGCGAGCTGAAGCATTCTATCCTGAAGGTAGTGCTCGAAGCTCTTTGACTCGACGAAGCTAAGAATCGAACGTGCAGCATCCAGCATATCCCATAAATAGGCAGCATCTCTATC
>JAUCQD010000191.1 GCA_030372945.1 Methanothrix sp.
GCCGTCTCCCGCCTGGCGGCTTCTGAGCGGTCGTATTGTTCTTGCAGGCTGCTATCTCGATAGGCCAGAGGCCGAGCTTCAATGCATGGTTTAATCGATCATTGAGGGCCTCGATCTCTCCTAAGCATCAAGGATTTTAGCTCGCCTGCGGATAGGCCCATATTCCCTTATACGGCATCCCAAGCCACTTCTCGAAGTACTTCTTATGAATCCCATCAGGGTTCAGATAGGCCATAAGGTTATGGTGCTGACCCCAATACAGATATCGTGTCTACTGAAATATCGCCTGCAGGCCTAAACCCTATCAATTAGTTTAAACTAGAAGTCGTCTCAAAATTCTAGATCCTCCTCCGGCCCATGATAGCTCCTGCCACCTGCCCGCCTCCCCAGGTACGTGCGCTACTGTCAGAGACCAGCTAATTGATAACTCGAAAAGATCGCTCAGTTACAGTTATTTGGGCCAGTTTGCGAAAAATATTATAAATTGGAGCGTTAATGCTGAAGGCAGGTCTCTAAGATATTCTTTCACCTTTCCAAACCCACTCGTAAGGCGTCTCACTCACTATCTTGCCGCCTTCGCCATATGCCGTTTGGATACCTCTTAAGACTCCCTCAAAGGATTTGCCGTCAGGCGAGAAGTCAATCTCCGATGAACATTTAATGGATTTGCCAGTGGGATCCGATTTCCACTCGCAGCTAAAGTGATTGCCGCTGAGGACTCCCGAACACCTCATTACCGATGGAGCAATAAACGTCAACGAGTTGCCAGATCGATTAAGCATCATCTCGGCATCGAGACAGTTTGTACCATCAATGACTGCCCATGTATGCCATCTTTCTTCTTTAGGGATGAGCTTTTGTTGAGGCTCGCCCCAAAAATACTTGAGCGTGCCATCAAATTCCGGTTGAGCAACAAAATGCTCATAACCCGTTTGAATTGAACTTGGCATTAGATCAGCCCATGCTGCACATTGGCCAACGCCCCACCTATCAAAACAGGACTGGTCGCAATTCCTGTGGCATTCGTCGATTACACTATTGTTGCCCTGTTCAGCACAACGATCATAGCATGCATCGTGATCTCTGCATCCCTGATGCGTTTTGCATTCAATTGCATTAGGATAAACGCAGACTAATTGTGAATCCCCATAATCGGCAATGGGAACCACAATATCGTCTATACTTTCGCAGCGAGCACAGTCTAAGCCGCATGTACCCCTGCATTTCCCACCTGACGGAATGCCAGGATCCGCCAACATTGGCGCGCCGTTCTCGCCGATTGGGCATTTGGGCAACTCCAATTTATTAAGATCGGTCTGATCGCCAAAGGCAGCATGCAACCCGAAAAACAGCGATCCTGCTATGAGAACTCCTAGGAACAATTCTCGTCCTTTGAACATGACGGTTAATGATGTTATAAAATTTTCATAAACCTTTCTGCTCCCAGCGGATGTAGGGCCTGCCCGGAGTTCCGTGCTCCCGAGGGCTACGCGACACGGCCTGAGGCCGAATGCATCTTGGGACGTCGCAGCCCGAGCATAACCAACCTTTAAATTCATTCGGAGCTCATAGGATCTCAGCATGTTTACTGAGTACATTCGAGCGGCTTTGAGACATGCCAGATATGAGGCCCTTGAGGATGGAAGCTACATGGCCACAGTAGAAGGTCTCCGGGGTGTTATAGCCGTCGGGGACACCATAGAGGCTTGTCGAGAGGACCTCATCGAGGTCATCGAAGGCTGGGTGGCTTTGGGGCTGCGCCTGGGCCATTCCATACCGCCGATAGATGGCCATACTATAGACGTGTCCAAGGAGCCGATGGCAGTTGTCGAATAGGCTCTCTCCAGTATCTAGGCGCGAGCTGATCCGTCGGTTAGGCGAGCTGGGATACATTGGGCCTTATGCAGGTTCAGGGCACGAGTACATGGTCAAAGGAGACATCCGTGTTGCCATACCTAATCCTCACCGCGACAAGGATATTGGTGTTCGGCTACTGGTGCAGATCCTGAAAGAGGCTGGGGTCAGCAGAGAGGACTGGCTTTCGGCAGCCTAGCAGACCGAGACTGGCCTAACGGCTGTTTCCACTTAACTTGACATTGTCCCATAATACTATCACCCCGCTGATGCAGCCGTCTGTCTTCGATGATGAGATTCTCTGGCCGAAATCGTATCTTTGTGTTTTGCTTTGATGATCTTCAGGATTTCTCTTTCACTGATATCTCTTTTAGGCATTATGACCTCCAAAATATCCTTGACATCCTGTAAGGTCAACATATCCGCTTTAACTTTCAGTTCGATCTACATCCATAAGAGCCGCTAACATCGCCAGAAGTGACATTGCAATGTGGTGATGCCAGCTTCTCCAGGATCGTGCTTCATAGTCTTCCAGAGAAGCAACGCCTTTAGCATCTTCAATAGCCCTCTCGATCCAATACCGGCTGCATGACATCTTAGCCAGTTTCAGTATATCCGAATCAGGAGCTGCATTGCTCAGCTGATACTTGACAGTGCCTTGCCCAACCTCTTTCCGGATGATAAGCCACAATTCTTTTCCAGGCAACTTGTTCTCCACAGGATAGACCCTGAGGCAGGCGATATCTATCTTCAGTTCTTTTCTCTCAGTATCTCTGACCGTAACCTGTCTCCATTGTGCAGTCTCAATCTGCTCCCTGATCTTTTGAACCTCGATTGGCAACGACTCGCCATCCAGAACCCTCTCACGAATAGGATGCCGCCCTTGTTTTCCATCTCTCTCGGGAATCCCCGTCTTTGGCGGGCTGAGCCAGACCCTGGTATCTCTTGGAATATCTGCTATGAAGACCAAGCCCTCTGCATCAAGCTTTTGCCGAAGCCAGGGCTGCTCGCCATAGAAGCAGTCCATACCGATCCAGCCAAAAGGAACACCATTCTTGCAGGCATTCAATATCATATCAAATCCGATCTGGGCCTTGGTCCTGAATCGAACATCCTTGGGAACCTTGCAAATGTTGCGAAGCTTATTGCTTTTTGTCCAATCCTCTGGAAGGTAGAGCTGTCCATCGATCAATATTCTTTGGTCTCTTCTGACATAACCGAGAACAACTCCCACCTGACAATTCTCAACTTTTCCCAATCGACCGCAATATTGCCTCTGTACACCTACGGAGCAATTTCCCTGCTTGGGAAATCCTGTTTCATCAATATGCAGCGATCCCTCAACCGAATCTCCAATCAATTCGCTGACCTTTTTTTGAAGTTTGTTGATCAAGATCCTTTCATCCCATGGAGAATGCGTTATGAAATGCTGCAGCGTCTGATTGGAGCTCTTGCGGACCTTATTTGCGAATCTGCTGCAATTGCCTCGACCTCTATTCAGCAGCAGGCCTTGCAGATATTTCCGGGCATTTCCGCTGCCATCTCGTGTACGTGCCACGAAGGCGTCAGTGAAATTCATGTTTATCAGTTTAAATATTGATATTTATGCATAAAGATCTTTCCTCTTGAGATCGAAGATCATCCCCTTCTACCCCCTCTTTGGATTAGAAGAGTGTCTATTAT
>JAUCQD010000192.1 GCA_030372945.1 Methanothrix sp.
CTCGTGCCCCGCAGGTCCGTGAATGGCTGTCCAAACCTACAGGAAAGAGCCGTCGGCTGCAGGTCGTACCGCTGGAAGGCCAGCTCGTTGGCCTGCCTGTACGCCAGGTCCGAAAGATCGTCGGGCAAAGGCAGATGGTCTATGACTTTTCGGTAGAAGGCGACGAAACCTTCATCTGTGGGCGAGGCGGCATCTGCTGTCACAATACCGATGCGGATGTCGATGGATCGCACATCCGTACCCTTTTACTGACATTCTTTTACAGGTACATGAGGCCCCTCATCGAGGCCGGCTACGTCTACATCGCTCAGCCTCCTCTCTACCAGGTCAAGAAGGGAAAGCAGGTCAATTACGCATACTCTGATGAGGAGCTCAATTCTATGGTTCAGTCGCTTGCAAAGCCCAGCATCCAGAGGTACAAGGGCCTGGGAGAGATGAACCCAGAGCAGCTCTGGGAGACGACCATGAACCCTGAGAAAGGGACAATGCTGAAGGTCACATTAAAGGATGCTGTGGAGGCGGACCGCATCTTCACCATTCTCATGGGAGATCAGGTGGAGCCTAGAAGGGATTTCATTGAGAAGCATGCCAAGTATGTAAAGAACCTTGATGTGTGAGGTGGCTCTTGACGGAAGTACAGGTTAACATCACCGAGGAGATGAAGTCCTCTTATATCGATTATGCTATGAGTGTGATCGTCGGCCGAGCGCTGCCGGATGTGCGGGATGGCCTGAAGCCTGTCCACAGGCGCATCCTTTATGCCATGTACGAGCAGGGCATGACCCACGATCAGCCCTACAAAAAATCCGCACGCGTTGTCGGAGACGTCATGGGTAAGTACCATCCCCATGGCGATCAGGCCATCTACGAGACCATAGTCAGGATGGCCCAGGACTTCTCCATGCGTTATCCTCTGATCGATGGGCAAGGAAACTTCGGTTCTATCGACGGAGATCCTGCAGCAGCCATGCGTTACACTGAGGTTAGGCTCTCAAAGATCGCTGAAGAGATGCTTGCAGACATTGAGAAAAATACCGTGGACTATGTAGCCAACTACGAC
Organism: Methanothrix sp.; assembly: GCA_030372945.1. Taxonomy (GTDB): domain Archaea; phylum Halobacteriota; class Methanosarcinia; order Methanotrichales; family Methanotrichaceae; genus Methanothrix. The sequence continues at coordinate 1,061 of JAUCQD010000192.1, forward strand.
GGCTCTCTGAAAGAGCCGTCATTGCTCCCGGCAAAGCTGCCCAACCTTCTCTTGAACGGCTCCACGGGAATTGCTGTGGGCATGGCCACCAACATCCCTCCACACAACTTGAAGGAGCTGGCTGGAGCGATCATGCATCTAATCGACCAGCCAGACGCAACCTTGCACGATCTCATGAGCTATCTGCCTGGTCCAGACTTTCCAACGGGCGGATACATCGTGGGCAGGGCAGGGATTGAGGCCGCCTATCTGACTGGTCGGGGAAGCATCCTCTTGCAGGCAAAATCGGAGATTGAGGAAGGAGCTAAAAGCACCAAGATAATCTTCACAGAGCTGCCCTATCAGGTGAACAAGGCGAAGTTGATCGAGGACATCGCTGAGATGGTAAAGGGGGGCAGACTGGAGGGGATATCCGATCTCCGGGACGAGTCAGACAAAGAGGGCATACGTCTGGTCGTCGATGTCAAGAGCGGATTCAATGTTCATGTGGTCTTAAACCAACTTCATAAGCATACAGCGCTGCAGACCAGCTACGGCATAAACAACATGGTACTTGTGGATGGCCTGCCCAAGACCATCTCTTTGAAAGAGACACTTGAGCAGTACATCCACTATCGCTCGCAAGTTATAGAGAGGCGCACAAGGTTCGATCTGGATGCAGCCGAGAAACGTGCTCATATCTTGGAGGGCCTCTTAATTGCGCTGAAGAACATCGATGAAGTAATACGAATGATAAAAGCAGCAGCATCGCCGGCCGAGGCCAAAGATGCCCTGATGAATGCTTTTGCCTTCAGCGAGGAGCAGTCAAAAGCCATCCTTGACATGAGGCTTCAGCGCCTGACCGGGCTGGAGCAGGACAAGATCGTCTCAGAGGCAGCAGAGCTGGAAAAGCTCATCGCCCAGTTGAAGAAGATCCTCTCCAGCAATCTTGAGATCATGGGCATCATCAAAAAGGAGCTGAGAGAGCTGTGTCAGGCCTATGGTGACGAGCGCAGGACCAAGATCATCGAGGCCGAGGGCGAGGTTAGAGCAGAGGATCTCATCCAGGATGAAGAAGCGGCAGTGACCATCACAAGTTCAGGGTACATCAAGCGGCAGCCTGTTGCAGCCTACCGCATGCAGCGTCGTGGAGGGCGTGGGGTTATCGGTGCAGAGACCAGAAACGAGGAGTTCGTAACTGATGTCTTCACAGCTTCAACCAAGGATTATCTGCTCTTCTTCACGGACAAGGGGAAAGCACACTGGCTCAAGGTCTACGAGGTCCCATCCCTCGGGCGTGCCACGCGAGGAAAGTCCATCGTGAATCTCTTGCAGCTCGAGCCTGATGAGAAGATCACTGGCGCGATACCTGTGAAGAGCTTCGAGTCGGGATTCATAGTCCTCGTAACCAGAAGCGGCAACATAGTGAAGATGCCACTGCAGGCATTTTGCAATCCTCGCAAGGGGGGCATAAAGGCGGTGAACCTCAAGGGCGACAGCCTTGTCTCAGCAAGGCTTACCGATGGGAATAAGGAGCTGCTTGTGGCCACAAAATTTGGAAAGGCCATTCGCTTTAAGGAGAGCGATGTGCGGGCGAGCAATCGGGGCACCATGGGCGTGCGGGCCATCAGCTTAAACCTTGGAGACGAGCTGATCAGCATGGATGTGATCAATCCTCAGTCTGGCTCAACACTGCTCACTGTTACAAACCAAGGATATGGCAAGAGGACTGAGCTCGACGAGTATCCGCAGCAGAGGCGGGGCGGCAAGGGCGTGAAGAATATCGACACTCGCAGAGGATTTGTCTGCTGTACCACCACAGTGTCAGAGGATGATGAACTGCTGGTGACGACCAAGGAAGGCGTGATGATACGCATACCAGCGAGCGATATTCGCGTGCAGGGGCGGGCAACACAGGGCGTGCGAATCATGAATGTCAAGCCAGGCGATGAGGTAGCTGCGGTGGCAAGGATAACATAGCTAACTCATTATATTATCGATGCATTGCCTGGGTGAAGAGCCGCTTTATCTCTCTGGATCAATGGGCAGAGAAGACCGCAACCTCTGGGGTGCGGATGAATCATTCCCCATTTGGGATCACATTCGCCTCTCACTCCTCGATTTCTGTCTCTTATAAA